>JALUUK010000759.1 GCA_027021395.1 Acidobacteriota bacterium | reverse complement strand
GGACTATCCGAATGCCGCTCACAGACCATGTCGAGATGTCCCTGAATGACCACCACGGGAGCGGATTCGCGGCCCGACGTTCCCGGCACACGCACGATGACGTTCCCCCGCTGGTCACGTACGGCTTCGAAACCATGATCTTCCGCCCACGAGATCACGTATCGAACTGCGTCTTCTTCCCGGCCCGATGGCCGAGCGATGCGGGTCAGCGCATCAAAGTGCTTCCAGATTCCTTCGGGCTTGAGTCCTGCAAAAGCATTCTCCGACGCACCGTCGCTCATCTTTCGATCTCCTCATCGGCCATAGGCCCAGCTCGGATTCTAGCCACAGCCGGCATCTTTCGCCCGAAAGCCGTCACCCACCGGAAAAGAAACGATCCCCAGCCGACACTCGCGAAGAACCCGAGCGACTCGAGCTAAGAAGCCGCAAGACCGAGCACGATCGTCATGCCGTTGAAAAATGCATGAACCAGGATCGCGGACAGGATCGAGCGATGGCGCTCATAAAACCACGCGCAAACCAAGCCGACCATGACCAGCGGCGGCAGGCTAGCCGGCATGAAGTGGATCAAACCGAAGAACAAGGCCGCAGAGATCGAAGCCGCATGAAAGCTCAGGGTCGACCGCAAGCCACCGAAGACCAACGAGCGAAAAAAAAGCTCTTCAGCAATCGGCGCGACGACGATGGCAACGAGCAGAAAAAAAGGCATCCCGAGGGACTGAAGCTGCTCGGTCTGTCGCTTGACCTCCTCTGTAAACTGCTCGGCATACTCCGGTGCCATCCATCGAAGAACCGGCCCGTAGGCCAGCGAGACCGACAGCAAGCACAATGCCCCGCCGGCACACTCCAAAACCGCGCGACGCGATAGCGTGCGCAATCCGAGTGCCGACAAACCGCCACGGCTTCGGGCGGCAATCAGTAAAGGGATCGCGATGAAGGCCCCGAACTGCACCGCGACGAAAATGAAGAGGGCGACCGGATTGCTCTGAATCTGCTCCGCCGCCAAGCGCAACGCCTCCTCGTCGGCGGAAAACCCCGCCTTGTAGTGAATCCAAAGCGCGCTGAGCATCAATGCGCCCAGCATCACGGCGAACAGCGCCGCGACGCCGGCCAACACACCGATGATTCCCCAAGGCGGCGCGATGCGCGGCGGCTGATCAGGTGGGTCGATCTGAGGCGGCGTGGATGACATCACGACACGCTCCCGACGAGCGACTCCAGCTCTTCGACGGAAACGGGAACGTCGCGCGTGAGAATCCTCACCCCGGTTTCGGTGACCACGACGTCGTCTTCAATGCGGATGGCCTGCCCGCGAAACCCTTCCGGCACAGTCTCGTCGTTCGGCGAGATATAGAGGCCCGGCTCGACGGTAAAGACCATTCCCGGCTCGAGCTTTACCGACGTACCGCTCGCCCGATAGCGCCCGACATCGTGCACGTCGGCACCGAGCCAGTGCGACGTCCGATGCATGTAGAATCGCTCATAGGACTTTTGCTCTAGAGCTTCATCGAGGGACATGGAGAGCAATCCCAAATCGATCAAACCTCGAGTGAGGGACGCGAGCGAGTGCTCGTGTATTTCGTCGATGCTCACCCCCGGCCTTGCCATCGCGATCCCGGATTCTTCCGTTTCGAGTACGACTTCATAAAGCGCCCGTTGCTCTGCGCTGAAACGACCGGATGCGGGGAAAGTACGAGTGATGTCGCCGTTGTATCCTTGATACTCGCAACCCGCATCGACCAAAACCAGATCATCCTCCCCGATCACGCCTCGGTTTTCGATATAGTGCAGCACGCAGCCGTTCGCTCCTGATCCAACGATCGTCGGGTAGCCGGGACCGGCTGCACCGCTGGCGAGGAATATGCGCTCGATTTCCGCCTGCAAGTGATATTCGTGCAGGCCCGGACGACAGATTCCCATCGCCGCCCGGTGGGCACGCGCGGAGATCGCCGCGGCCTCCGCCATCACCTCGATTTCGGCAGCGCTTTTGACGCGACGCATGGCATGCAGAATACGTGCCGGATCAATGATCACGTCGGGCGCCCGTTTGCCGAAGCGCTCACGCCCACGCAATGCGGCGAGCGCACGAGACAACGAGGCGTCGACCGGGCTTCGATCCCAAAGCCGGTAGTAGAGCGCTTCCGCTCCATCGAGCAGGTCCCCGAGCCGCCCGGGAAGCTCCGAGAGGTCGAAAGCGGCGTCCGCACCATAATTTCGACACGCACCTTCCGGTCCTTCACGATAGCCTTCCCAAACTTCCTTGACGGGATCCTTCGGGCGCACGAAGAGCGTATAGGGAGCGTCACCGTCGGCTCGAAGCACCAGTACCGCCTCGGGTTCGGAAAAGCCGGTCAGGTAGTACAGATCGCTGTCGTGTCGAAAGCGATAGTGTGTATCGTTCGAATAGCGCTGCTCTTTGCCTTGCGCCAAGATCATCACGCCGCCATCGAGCGCATCGAGCACATGCTCTCGTCGCGCTCGATATTCTTTCTCGTCAATCATCATCTTGCTCCCGCTCTTCGGAAGAACGCTCTCGTGCAAGCAGCGCATCGAGCTTCCCGGACACATCGAGCGCGACGAGATCATCGCTGCCACCGACATGCCGCTCGCCGATAAAGATCTGAGGAACGGTCCGGCGCCCACCGGAACGAGCGATCATCTCGGTCTTCCGTGCAGGGTCGCGCCCGACATCGATTTCCTCGAAGGGTGCGCCCTTCTTCTTCAACAACGCCTTTGCGCGCAGACAGTACGGACACCAACGTGTTGTGTAGATCGTAATCTCGGCCATGATGGGTGGAACTATAGGCCGAGACGGCCGAAGTAGCCCACTCCATCGCCCCTTTCCGTTCCGAAAACCCCGTGATCCATCGCGGGTCGACGCACAGGACCGAAGATGAGCGCGCCGGAAGCAGAACACGAGCAGAACAATGCCAGCGAGCTTCGAAGGGCGAGCCGATCGGCACGCGTGCGGGCGGCGTTGGCGGGCATCGTGGCTCTCGCCGCGCTCCACATTCCTCTGATCGTCGGCTACGCAACGACCGAGTCCATGGCCTGGCAACAGATCACCGACGCGGGCTATGTGCCTGCCCCGCTCTACTATGCGCCCTGGCCCCTGCAGTTCCCCCGCCTGATACTGATCACGCTCTTCTCGCTGAACATCGCTACGTGGATTGCACTCTTGACCTTGTTGCCCCTAGACGAGGATGGAAGCGACGTCTTCGCTTCGATGAGGCGACGATTGCGGCGACGATGGCTCTATGCCCACGCGCCCTTGTTCCCGGTCGCCGCCTTCATGGGCGGAGCGAGGCTGTACGGGGAATCTCTGACATGGACGGGAGCCGGTGCATCTTGGTTCCGGCCCGCCTTGATCTCCACATCGCATCCCAACGCCGCAACGGCGTGGATCGCGAGCGAAACCGCCTTCCTCTCGCTGCTGAGCGCGGGCTTCGCCGTACATCTGATCTTCCTCGCGGGCGTGGTGCGCCCGCGACATTGGATGCGCAATCTCACGGCTCTCGCTCTCACAGGCGGCGCTCTTTTGGCGATCGACTGGTATGTGCTATTGCCCATGGCCGATGGTGGGCTCTTTCATTCTCAGACTCTGGCTCGGCGAGCCGCCGATCGAGCCTGCAGCAACGCCTCCGAGCAACCGGATATGATTCGCAGCGAAATGCTTTTCAACACCCTGCAACGAACGGTCGCCGACTCCCCCGCTTTGCGCATGCTCCACCCGGTCGATCTCCCGCCTTCTGCCATTGCTTTGCCGCCGCTACCCTGGCTCGGTTTTGCAGGCGTCCCCGTCCGACTGACCATGCGTGACGGCGACGGCGGCGTACTCCGCGATTCCTCCATGTCGCGAAATCCGTTCGAGCTGGAGGGGGGCTGGGAATACCGACTCGACATCGGCGGAACCGCACAACGTTTTCCCGCCTCCCCGGCCTGCGTGAAAGCACGAGTCCTCAAGATCGACCGGGGGCTGCGCTGGCACCACATCGCGCCTCTGCTCCGCGAGGTCGGCGGATCCGAAGTCCTGCTCGCTTTTCGTTCCGCTCCGATCGATCGCGCCATCGCACCCGTTTTGGGCCCGGGGCCGGAGATGATCGTCGTCGGTGACGGCGGTGCGATCCCCGCCGGCATTCCCCGCTCCGATCTGCCGCTCGCCTTTCGTCTGCCGCCCGAGCCCTCCCGCCGCGCGACCTCTCAGGGTCCGTGGGCGCACCTCCCCCCGGAACGACGCAAACCGTTCGAGCGCACGTTGCCGTCGGACCCTCTCTGGCACCGACGCCTACCCGAAGCCCTCCCACCGCCGATGGACGAAGAGATGAGAACGACCCTGGTCGTCACGAGTCAAAGCGCCTGGGACGATCTCTTGCGCGCGATCGCCGCCGCCTCGAAAGCAGGCGCCAAGACGATCTATGTTCTGTCTTCTTGATTCACCGGGCCGATATCTGCCGGTATATTGAAGCCTCACCGACGAACCTGTCGCGCGGCCCGTGCTTGCTGGAAATCCCCGACCGGTCCGACGCCGTGGAGACGAGATGAAAATGACCGATGCCTCATCGTGGCGCATCCGCGGTCCTTTGGCCGCCCTCGCGGGATTCGTCTCCGCGCTGTGTTTCCTACCGTTCGGATTGGCGCTGATCTTCCCCATCGGACCGGCCCTGTGGATGCACGCTCAGCAACTCGCATCGACGAGAAAACAAGCCATCATCACCGGCCTCATCTTCGGTGCCGCCAGCTACTTCACCGGCATGTCGTTCTTGTTGGTCTTGCTCGAGTACTCCTGGCTTGCCCTGGTCTTGCTTCCCATGGGCGTGCTCTATGTGCTCCCTTTTTCCGTGGTGACCGTTTGGGGATCCTTCGCGCTCGAAGAGCGGGCAGGCCTGCCGAGATCCGTGGGCTTGCTGCTGATCTACGTGCTGCTTGAAAAAGTGCGCACGCTCGGCGACCTCTCGTTGCCGGGAGATCTGATCGCTCATGCGCTCGGAACGCAACCGGCTTGGCTCGTTTGGACTCCCTGGGGAGGAGCGCATGTCGTCGCACTCATCGCCTTTTCTTCGGGCGCGCTGCTGGAGTGGGCTTGGCGAAACCGAAGTCGACCAAAGCGCGCCGGAATGATTCTCGCGGCCGGACTCGGCGTTTGGTTCGCTCCCGTGCTCAGCGATGCGGTATCCACCGACGACAGTGAGGCCGGGCCGGAGTTCCGTGTCGGTATCGTGCAACCTTTCGCCACCGTCAAACAGAAGATGGACCCCGCGGCATGGCCCGAAATGCGCTCTCGCCTCGAGCGACTCTCGCGCGAGGCCGCCGAGAATACCGACCTCGTGCTTTGGCCGGAAACGGCGCGACCGGGGCGCATCCTTTGGGAAGAGGGGACTCCCTTCGCCGACGAAGAAATGCAGACATTCTCGCAAGAGATCGGTGTTCCGATTCTCTACGGCGCCGAGATCGTCCCGTGGGTGCGGGACGAGAAGACCGGGAAGAGAAGACCCACCGGCATCTACAACGGCGCCGTCCTAGTGCGCCCCGATTCGGCAACCGCCGAGTGGTACGGCAAACACCGCCTGCTTCCCTTCGTCGAGGGAGTGCCCTTTGCCGAATTCATCGGCTGGGATCCATCCAAGCGCCGTCCGAACGCGAAGAAGAAATCCTATTTGACCTTGCTTGGAAATTTCCGACCCGGCCCGAAGCTCACCGTTTTCGAGATCGGCCCCGCACGAATCGGCGTGATGATCTGCTATGAAGGCATCTACCCGACGATGGCTCGGGACTACCGCCGAGCCGGCGCAAACGTTCTCACCGTGATCACGAACGACGCTTGGTGGGGTGAAAGCATCGTCCCTGCTTGGCACGCGCAAGTCGTCGCCTCACGAGCCCGAGAGACCGGGCTGCCGGTGCTGCGGGCTGCGAATCACGGCTATTCGACCGTGACCGACTCGCGAGGCAGAGAAGTCGCCCGAACGACCTTGGGCGAAATCACGATCCTCAAAGCGACGATTCATCCAAAGAGCGTCTCCCCCACGCTCTACTCCCGCTTCGGAGACTGGCCGATCGGCGCGATTTTTCTGTTCGTGCTAGGCGTTGCGGTCCGCGCACGTTTCTCACCCCGGGCGGCCTAGCCGGCGCCTCGAGCCCACACGGCCTTGCTACCGATTCTCTCTTTGCGGCCTTGGCGGCTTGGCGCGACCGTTTTGCGGTCTCGGGGCCGGTGCGCCTGACGTGGAGCAAGACATCGCGCGCGAAGCCGCGAAGGCCGCCGAGAAAAACTCGATGGCGCAGAGTTCGGGAGCGGA
>JALUUK010000758.1 GCA_027021395.1 Acidobacteriota bacterium | reverse complement strand
GAGCGCGTCCCGGAACGGCAAGGTGCGCCGGATGTTGAGCTTGGAAGTCGCCATCGGGGGTGCGGGGCGAGGGTGGCGCAGCAAAGAAAAACGTGACGCCTCTCGGGCCGGACAGGTGTGTCCGCATGCGGACGCTTTCGCTTAACAATCTTCGCGCCACGCTGGGGCGCTCGCGAAGTGTGGCCTTTCGTCGCGCAGGATCCTCGGCTGGCGGCGGTTGCTGCGGGCAAAGTGCCTGCTATAATCCGCGGGCTTCGAGGTGGTAGGATGCTCCTGGATATCAGCGACTTGGAGGCATCGGGCCTCCGGATCGACGAGAATCTCGGCAACCTGGACCTTGAACACGCAGATGGAAGTCAGGTCCATTGCCGCGCGATCAGAACCTCGGGGCGCCTGCTGCAGATTCAAGGCGGTGTCGAGTTTCAGGCGCGCTTCGGGTGCTTGGCGGACTTTGAATGCTGCCGCTGCTTGGATCGGTTCGAGAGGCACCTCGAGCAGGACTTTCGCTTGCTGTTCCTCCCGAACTCGAGCGATGCTCGAGCCGCTGTGCGCGATGCGGATGAGGATGCGGGCGGCGACCGTTTCGCAGGGGTCGATCACTACCCCCTCGAGGGCCACACGGTCGAACTCGAAGCGGTGATCGAGGAGCAGATCAATTTGGCCTTTCCCCTGAAAGTGCTCTGCTCCGAATCCTGTCGAGGCCTCTGTCCCGGCTGCGGATCGGCGCTCGACAGGGAAGAATGTCGTTGTTCGAAAAACGACGTGGACCCGACGACGATTCGGGAATGAACGAGTGAGACGGAACGAAGGACATCGGTCCTCGAGGAGGATGGGTTCATGGCGAATCCGAAGAGAAGGCATTCCAAACAGCGCCGGGACAAGCGGCGATCTCATCACGCCCTGGCCAAGCCCGGCCTTTCGCGTTGTCCGAATTGCATGGAGATGAAGCTACCTCATCGTATCTGCCCGTCGTGCGGTCACTACAAGGGGCGCACTCTGATCGATACCGAAAGTGACGCCTGAAGCCGACGCGGTGCGAAGCTGGAAGCGACTGAATGACATCCGAGATCCGGAAAGCTCCCGGTTCATCTTTCGGTCTCGGCATGTCGGCTGAGGGCGGTGGGCGTCCTATCGCGCTCGACGCGATGGGTGGCGACCATGCGCCGGCATTGCCGGTGCAAGGAGCGATCGCATTTTGTCGAGCCTCCGGCCGCCGCGTCTTGCTCGTCGGGGACGAAGACGCCATTCGCCGCGAATTGGATTCGCACGACATCAGCGAGCTTCTGCTCGATATCGTGCCGGCGAGCCAGGTCATCGATTTTCACGACAAGATCGCCGGCATTCGAAACAAGCGAGACTCGTCGATACACGTCGCTTCGCGTCTCGTCCGCGACGGCAAAGCGGCGGCTCTGGTTTCGGCCGGACACACCGGCGCGATGATGGCTTTGGGCAAGGTGATCTACGGAGTGGTTCCCGGAGTCGATCGTCCGGCTCTGCCCGCGCCGATACCGCGACGCGGCGGCGGCGCGACGATCTTGGTGGATGCAGGCGCGAATCTGCATTGCCGCCCCGAACACTTTCGGCAATTCGCCGTGATGGGCTACCACTACGCGCGCCGAGTCTTCGGGACGGAAGATCCGAAAGTCGGTTTGCTGAGCATCGGCGAAGAAGACACCAAGGGGACGACGATCTTGAAATCCGTTTCGGCGATCTTGCGCGAAACCAAGATCAACTTCATCGGCAACGTCGAGGGCAACTGCCTCTTTTCGGATGCGGCGGATGTCGTCGTTTGCGATGGATTCGTCGGCAACGTCGCCCTCAAGATGGGTGAGGGAGCCGGTGAAGCGGTCATCGGACTCTTTCGTGACGAAATCAAGAAAAGCCCGCTGCGAAGGCTTGCGGCCTTGAGTTTGATGCCGGTGTTCAACAAGCTGCGAAAGCAGATGGATTACGCCGAGATCGGCGGGGTGCCGCTGCTGGGATTGAAAAAGCTCAGCGTCGTAGCTCATGGCCGTTCCAACGCCAAAGCCTTCCACAACGCTTTGCGCGTTGCGGCGACGCTCGATGGATCGGGCTTGATCCGCGGTATCGAGGCCGACATCGCCTCCTTGCGCGAAGCGGAAAAGCACTTCGTATCGGAATGGCAGCCCGTAGAAGGCAAGGAGCAGGGGATTTGACCAGTCAAGGCAAGGCATCTTGGTGCGCGCTTTTTCCCGGGCAGGGCAGTCAGTCGCCCGGAATGGGGAAGTCGCTCTCCGATACCTTCGAAGAAGCTCGGAGAGTGTTCGAAGAGGCGGACGATACGCTCGCAGAATCATTATCCGCGCTCTGTTTCGATGGACCGGCTGAAAAACTGTTGATGACCGTCAACACCCAGCCGGCCCTGCTGACCACATGCGTTGCGGCTTGGCGAGTTCTGTCGCCGCGCGTTGCGATGCCGAAAGCTGCCGCTGGTCACAGCGTCGGAGAATACGCGGCGCTCGTTGCGGCCGAAGTGCTGAGTTTCGCCGACGCTCTGCGAGCCGTACGCGCGCGAGGTCGCGCCATGCAAAACGCGGTCCCCCTCGATGTCGGTTCGATGGCGGCGGTGATCGGTATGGCCGCCGACGATCTGCTCGCGCTCTGCACCGAACTTTCCGACGACCGGATCGTCGTGCCCGCCAACTACAACGCTCCGAATCAAATCGTCGTAGCCGGTGATCGCGAAGCCGTCGAGCGCGTCAAAGAGATCGCACCGACACGAGGCGCCAAGCGCGTGATCGAACTTGCGGTGAGCGCGCCGTTCCACTCTCCGCTGATGCAACCCGCAACCGAAGAAATGCGCTCCGTGCTCGCAGAGATCGACTTTTCGGAACCTTCCTTTCCGGTGCTTTGCAACGTGAATGCGGAGGTGGTCGGTAGCGGTGCGTCAGCCCGCGAGAACTTGGTCGAACAGATCGCCTCCCCGGTGCGCTGGGTCGAGACCATGCAGAAGATGGAGCACGAGCACGCTTGTCGATGCGGTGTCGAGGTCGGGCCGGGCCGCGTTCTCGCAGGATTGGCGCGAAAGATCTGCGACGAACTCTCCGTCATCGGCTTTTCCGAATCCACGCATCTAGATCAAACCATCGAAAAAGTCGGGCCTGCCGATACGCCGCACTCGGCGCAGCGTTCGGACGGTCCGGCTCGAGGAGCGACGCGATGAGCACCCATCTTCGTTGGCCGGGACTCGAGGGAAAACGCGCCCTGGTCACCGGCGGTACTCGCGGAATCGGTCGAGCCGTCGTCGAACACCTCGTGCGTTCGGGAGCAAAAGTCGTCTTGACCTCTCGCTCGGCAGAGCAGGCCGAGCAGGTCGCCGACGAGATCCGATCCCAGGCCGGAGCGGACGCGGACGGCGATTGCGTGAAAGGGCTGGCGCTCGATCTGTCCCAACCCGATTCCGCGGAAGAGATCGTCACCGGCTTGGCCAAGGAAAGCCGCGCGGATGGCGGCATACCGCTTCTCGTCCTCAACGCCGGAACGACCCGCGACGGCCTGCTGATGCGCATGTCGCGAGAGGACTGGAACAGCGTCGTGACGACCAATCTGACGGGGGCATTCTTGGTGACAAAAGCCCTGCTCCCCGGTATGATCCGTGCCCGTTCGGGACGGATCGTCGCGGTGAGCAGCGTGGTCGGGCGCATGGGCAATCCAGGGCAGTCCAACTATGCCGCTTCCAAGGCCGGCTTGGAGGGATTCATCCGCTCGGTAGCCCGAGAGGTCGCGTCCCGTGGGATCACGGCAAACACCGTGGCCCCCGGTTTTATCGACACGGACATGACGCGAGCCTTGCCGGAAGCCGCCGTGGATAAGCTCGTCCCGCTGATTCCCCTCGGACGGCTGGGCGAAGTGGATGACGTCGCCGGAGCCGTGGCCTTCCTGCTTTCGGAAGCAGCGGCGTACATTACCGGCGAAGTTCTCGCCGTGAACGGCGGGATGGACATGTAGAATGGGTGCGCGCCGAGCGAGGTGCTTTCGGGCGGCGGTGCATACGAAGGATCGTCTGGAGGTTCTTGAAAAAAGCGCATCGAAGATTCTTCGATGATGCCAAGAAGGCAAAACTGCACAGGGAGGCGTAGAGCACATGGTTACGAGAGAAGAAGTTCGGCCCAAGGTTGTCGACATCATCGCCAAGAGTTTCAAGCTCGATCACGATGCCGTCACGGACGAGAAGTCGTTCACCGACGATCTAGGCGCGGACTCTCTAGAGACGGTCGAGTTGGTGATGGCGCTCGAAGAAGAATTCGGCCTGGAGATTTCAGACGAGGATGCCGAGCGAATTCGCACGGTGGGTGACGCCGTCAGCTTCATCTGCGAGAACGCGAACTGACGATGAACGCTCCGCGGCGTCGCGTATTCGTGACCGGGGTGGGTGCGCTTTCTCCCGTTGGACTCGATGCCGAAAGCACTTGGCGGAGCCTGCTCGAGGGGCGCTCGGGAATCGCCCCGATCACCCACTTCGATAGCGAGCCCTTCAAGACGAAGATCGCCGGCGAGGTCAAGGGATTCGAAGCAGAGCATTGGCTCGACTTCCGCGACGTCAAGAAGACCGATCGCTTCACGCATTTCGCCGTGGCCGCCGCTCGTATGGCGGTCGAGGATGCGTCGCTAGAACTCGACCGGCTCGATCGAGATCGCATCGGCGTTGCCGTAGGCTCGGGAATCGGCGGAATCGCACTTCTCGAGCGCCAGCATGAAGCCTATCTCGAGCGCGGACCGCGGCGTATCTCGCCGTTCTTCATCCCGGGAATGATTCTCAACCTCGCACCCGGCTTCATTTCCATCGTCTTGGGTCTACGCGGGCCCAATTCCTCCGTCGCAACGGCCTGCGCTACCGGAAACCATGCGATCGGCGACGCGTTTCGCATGATCCAGTACGGCGATGCGGACGCCATGCTTGCGGGCGGGACGGAGGCGGCGATCTGCCCGATGGCCGTCGGCGGTTTCGGAGCGATGAAGGCGCTCTCGACGCGCAACGACGAACCTGAGAAAGCGTCGCGACCGTTTGATGCGGCTCGCGACGGCTTCGTCATCGCCGAAGGATGCGGCGTGCTCGTGCTTGAGTCGGAAGAGCATGCCGAAAAGCGAGGAGCGAGAAAGCTCGCGGAAGTGCGCGGCTTCGGGATGAGCGCGGATGCCTATCACATCTCCGCTCCCGCCGAAGACGGCAATGGAATGATCCGTGTGATGCGCACCGCACTCGCGGATGCCGGAATGCAACCCCGACATATCGATTATGTCAACGCTCACGGGACATCGACCCCCGCCGGCGACGGCATCGAAGCCAAGGCCATCGAAACGGTGTTCTCGGATCCGGAGACACGCCCCGTGCTCTCCTCGACGAAGTCGATGACCGGACATCTGCTCGGTGCCGCCGGCGGGCTGGAATCCGTGATCTCCGTCCTTGCAGTCCATCGCGATCAAGTACCGCCGACGATCAACCTCGATGAACAAGATGCAGAAGTGCGGATCGACTGCGTTCCGCACAAGGCGAGAAGCCTCAGTGTGCGCGCCGCGCTCTCCAACTCCTTCGGCTTCGGCGGAACGAACGCAACCCTGATCTTCGCCAAGCCCGATCTCGAGCTTCCCTGATCGAAGTTCATCCCGGCGCCGTACAGCAGCCGCAGAATCGCTCGCTCGCACGCCCGGACGGGAAGTCCGCCCGGCCGGATCGCGCTCGATCCTCCCCCCTTGCGGCGAGCGTGTGCCCACGCCCCTCGCGAAGGCTCTTAGACCTCGTCGAAGAAGTAGGGCGAGAGGGCTTGGATTCGCTCTTCGTAGGTTTTGGGGTCGAGAAACCAGGCCGCGCCGGCCACGGAAGAGAGCAGGCTGTTTCCGTCCTGTGAGGTGAAGCAGAATCCGACGACCTCGAATCCCGTATCCACGCGACGGACCGCGAGCGTGTTGCGAACCAAGACACCCTGATTGAGAATCCGCCCGAAGTGGCCGTGATCGCGTCCGAAAGAGAAGACGGAGTTCGCCGATTTCTTGTACGTCAGAGAGATCAGGTCATCCGCCTCGGCCCTCGCCACGATATCCTCGACGGTGGTCTCGTTCTTGACGATGATGGAAAACCACACGGTATGCATGTATTGCGTGGGGATTTTCATCGCCGACGAGTAGAGGTTCAGATCGTAGCCGAGGGTATTGAAAAGGTGCCATGAATCCCGCGCGTGGTGGGTGCCGAAGCGCGCATCCTTGTGCCCTCCAACTTCCGGTGCAGGCACGAAAGACGAGTCTTGAGAGATGTCGTTGGCGCGGCGAATGCACACGAAACGACCTTCCACCAGATTCT
>JALUUK010000757.1 GCA_027021395.1 Acidobacteriota bacterium | reverse complement strand
CTGATGTACTACCGGCAGGAATTCGACCGGCGGGGCATTCAACGCGTCATCGTCTGCAGTGCAGTGCAGGAAAGCGAAGGATTCAAGCAGCAGATCGCGCCCCCACTGCGAGAACTTGGTATCGAAATCGAAGAGCACCGGGCCTGGGAAGGGATCGATCTCGGTGATCTAGATGATGGTGCACTGCTTTGCCGACTCGCCATCGCATCTCGTGCTGCCGCCGCGCCGTCGCTGGCATGGGCGGTACGCGTTGCAGGGCGATCTCCGACTCGGCGTGGCGATCTCTTGCAGAGTGCCGCTGCCGCCGCCGGCCTCGCGCTCGCCGCCGCGAGTTACGGATACATGGATCACCAACTCGCGCGCGAACACGAACTCGCCGAAGCCCTCGAAAACGCACAACGCAAGCTGGATGAGATCCCCATCCCACAAAACCGCCGAGACCCCTCCGAGGCCTTTGCGATGCAAGCCGCTCCCGTCGCGAACTGGGGGGCCGTGCTTCGAGAAGCGGGCCTTTTGGCTCGCCCCGGAATCGACTACGTCTCGCTCGATCTCGACCTGTCGAGATCGATGCCCTTGCTGCGGCTCGCCGGACGGATCGAATCCCGAGGAGCCGCCGCCACGGGCCAATTGTTCGCGAAGCTCCACGATGGAGTTCGCAACAGTCCCTACGTCGTGGATCTACCGAAAGTTTCAGCTTCGGCGCATCCTCCCGGCGGGCGCGGCGAGCGCATGAACTTCGTCGTCGAAAGCTCTGTGATCGCGCGACCGGAGAACGGGTCATGAACGCGGTGCGGATCCGTTGGCCGCTCGTCGTCGTGGCGCTTTCCGGCTTGATCTCGGCGGGATACTGCCTGCAGACCGGCCTCGCAGCCGATGAACGCAATGATCTATCGAGCCGTCGTCTGCTGGAAATCGAAGACGAAGTCAATCGACGCTTGGGCGTTCCCTTGCCCTCGACGCCGATCGCCCGAGCCACACTTTCGGACTGGAGCGATTTGATCAGAAACCTCCATCGGGCGGCCTCCCGTGCCCGGCTGAGCGAATTCGTCTACAGCACCGGAGCGATGATCCCGGTATCCGATCCGCTGGATCGGCTGCCGGCTCCGCCGACCGGTGATCCTGAAGAGAAGCCAACCGGCGATCTCGCAGAAAATGATGCGAGTGAAGTCGAAACACCTGAAACTCCCTACCGCGCGATGACCGCGAGAGTTGACGGTGGCGGCCGCTATGACCAGATCGTGCGCTTCGTGGAAGAATTGGCCCATGCTGAGCCTCCCCTCACTCTCGATCGCATCTCGATCACCGCAGGTCCGCACGGTCCACGCTTTCTCGCCGATGTGCATCTGACCACGGCTCTTCCCGTCGAGACCGTCGACGAGACGATCCGTCCGGTCGACTTCGAAGCCTCTTCCGACGAGCAGACGAGGCCATGACTCTCTCCCTCCCCAAGGCGATATTTCTCGGAGCGCTCGTGCTAGGGGTGATCGCTTTCGATATCTGGTTCTTTTTCGGACCGGAGAGCGACGAGCCGAATGCTCCCCCCGCTTCTGTAGACACCGAGAACCCGGCGAGCGCGACGGCCGACGAGCACACGACGGAAACGCAGAACCGACATCCTCTTGAAGAGCAGCGGACTTCGTCGCCTGCAGCTCCTTGGCACGACCCCGTCCACTGGCGCACGAACACCCGCAAACCACTGAGGGGAAGCTTGCGCGCAAACCTGATGAACCCCGCTCCGGATGATAAGACGAACGCTTACCACCAAGCCTTCGCCACCGCGGTTCCGGTCATTCTCTGGCACCGGGATCGACCGCTCGCGATCATCGGAGAGGAGATCTATCGCGAAGGAGATCCTTTCGGTGACTATCGTGTACGAAAGATCGAAAAGGACCGCGTCGTACTCGCCTCCCGTCGCGATCGTGACGAAACCGTGCTCTGGCTCGCCGCCATGGGAGACGAAGAGAAAGAAACCGGCAAGCGCGCGGCTTCGCATTCGGAAATCCATATGAGTCCGAGACCGCGCCCTGAAAGTGCATCGATCCAGACCCGTTCGAAGGAGACCCCATGATCGCGCGCGCGGCTCGGAGCACGAGAGCGACACCCACCAAGAAGATATGGCTCGGAGCGTGGATCTTGAGCTTGTCCGCGTTTTCGTTCGGTTGCCGCGTCGTACCGGAACCTCCCCCGGCTTCGACGTATCAGATACCATCCTCTGTGGCGATCCCTCCGTCGACTCCGCGCTCTGAACCGGCGAAAATTCCCGCCATCACGCGACGCAACCTCGACATACCCGAATCGGGTTACCGCGCCGTCGAGGAAGCTCTCGGCAACGAAGAGGGTTTCACGCTCAACGTCGTCGGGGCGAGTCTCGAAGACGTCCTTCGCATCATCGCCGAAGCTTCAGGACGCAGCATCACGCTCCACGCCGACGTCGAGAAAACCGTCACGGCTTCGTTTCAGAATGCACCTCTCGCCGGCGTTCTCTTGACGATATTGGAAGAATTCAACCTCGGTGCCGAAGTGCATCGATCCGTCATTCGCATCGTCCCGATAAAGCACGCCACGGTCGCGTTTCATCTCGGCCTCCCCGGTCTCGGATCCGATACCGAATCAGGTGATGATGACCTATGGACGACGATCGACGAGTCGCTGAGATTCGTGCTCAGCGGCGAGGGCACCTATTTCATCGACCGCGAAGGATTGGTGATCGTCGTTCGCGATCTCCCCTCGCGAATGGAGCAGATCGAACGCATCCTAGAGCAGAGCGTCGCTCCGAGGCGCCGCCAAGTGGTCATCGAGGCGATGATCGTCGAGATCGAGCTGACGGACAAGATGAAGTACGGAATCGATTGGTCGGCGCCCGACATCGTGACCCACGTTTCCGGCAGCAAGGTCGTCGGTTCTTTGGGATCCGCCCTAAAGACGGGCGCCAAGGCGTTCACCGCCAATATTTCGTCCAACAAGATTTCCATCCTGCTCGATGCACTTAGAGAACGCGGTCAGCTTTCCGTTCTCTCCGCTCCGAGGCTGACCACGCTCAATCGCGTGGCCGCGACCTTCCGCTCCACCGAGCAGATCCCCTATTTCGAAACGACCTTCGGAGCGGTCGGATTGCAAAGCGTGCAAGCAAGCCAAGTGAGCTTCAAGGAAGCCGGCATCCAACTCGATGTCACACCCATCGTCACGGCCGCGCGCGAGGTGATTCTCGACGTGCACCCCGTGATCACGGAGTTGACGGGCTTTACGCCCGCACAGGAAGGCCTGCCGCCCAACCCGATTCTCGACAGCCGCGAGATCAAGGCCCAGGTCCGCGTGCAGAGCGGAGAATCGCTCGTGCTCGGCGGGCTGATTCGCCGTCGATACAACGAGACGCGCTCCGGCGTTCCCGGCGCGGAATCACTTCCGATCGTCGGCGGGGCGTTTCGAAACCTAGATCAGGAAGCGATCCGCACTGAACTCGTCTTGATCATCTCTCCGCTGATCGTCGATCGGGGAATGGATCGCATCCTGGTGCAGCGCGATCTCGAGCGGCAACACCTGCTCAAACGGGAGTACACGGGGCGAATGCTCCCGCAAATCGAGCGAGAAGACGCCGCACGAGAAGGCGGACGCGAATAGGCCGAAAAGGAAGATCCGGCGGCGAACCCGCGCCTAGGCTTCGGCGCGGCGCTTTCTCCAGCCTCGTTTGGCCGCCTCTGATCGCCGCTTCTTTTCTTTCGCGCGCTTGCGAAGAAAGTCGTCCCGGTAGGCTCGAATTTCCCTAGGCTCGCGAAACTCCAGATCATGCTCGACGTCCTGCGCAAAGTAGTCGCAGAGCGGGTCGTCCGGGTGCGCCTCGTCATCGGGCAAGCCGTACTCCCGGCAAATCGAAGGCCGCTCGGAGTAGATCGTGCAGGCGTTGTTCGCATCGAGAAAGCGACACGGCTGATCGACTTGAAGAAACCACTCGCCGTCATCAACCCAAAGCCAGGAATTCCCGTGGATCAAGTACCAGGTCAATGTCTCGAAATCTTCGGCGTCTTCCGGAGCATCGATTTCGAGTGCGTAGTATTGGCAACAAAGAGCGGCGCATTCGTGACACGGTGGCGAATTCGGCTCGGCTTTGGCCTGAGCGGGATGCCGAGGCAGAGCGGCGACGCGTTTGGGAATCGCCGCTCGAGAACCACTTGATTTCATGGACTCCTCTCCGCCGCCCGTGCAGCACTCCAGACGACGCGACCGGCGATGATTGTCTCGGTAACCTGCGTATCGAGCAAACGTCTCGGCGGGATTTCAAAGAGATCGTCGGCAAAGACCGTCACATCGCAGAAGCGACCGGGAGCCAAACTCCCCACGGACGACTCGCTTCCTGCAGCAAGAGCCGCTGCTCGAGTGAAGGCGCGTAACGCCTCTTCGAGACGGAGCCTTTGCTCCGGAATCCACCCTCCCTCCGGACGCCCTTGCTCATCTTGTCGACTCACCGCGCTGTAGAGCCCTTTTCGCGGATCGATATCCTCCACCGGGAAATCAGAGCCGAAGGCTAGAAGGCCCCCTGCATCGAGAACGCCGCGCCACGCGTAGGCACCGGAGATCCGCTCGGCACCAAGACGCGCTTCCGCCCACGGCATATCAGAGGTCGCATGCGTCGGCTGCATCGAAGCCACGATTTTTCGCTCGCCCCAGCGCGGAAGATCTCGCGCGTCGATGTTCTGGGCATGCTCTATCCGAGGTGGAGGTCGATCGCCGGCGGCCTCGACTCCGAGAAGATCGGTGTAGATGTCGAGAACCTCCCGTACCGCTGCATCACCGATGGCATGCACCGCCGGCTGAACGCCGGCCTTCCAAGCTGCGCCGACTTTCCTTCTCACTTCCTTCGGATCGGTCACCCACAATCCCTGAGTGCCCGGCTCATCGGCGTAGGGTGCCAGAAGACGCGCACCGCGACTGCCGAGCGCTCCGTCGGCGTAGAACTTGATTCCCGCCAAGCGAACGTTTCCCTTGGCGATGGGTCCTTCCTCCAGCACTTTCTGCGCCAACGCCGAATCCGCAGAGGCATAGGCCGTCACCCGCAGAGGAAAATCCCCTTCTTCGACGAGTCGTGTCAGCACCTCCCATGTCGCGAGATCCGTACCCATGTCGTGAACACCGGTCAAGCCGACGGCGAGCAGATGATCGAGTGCGCGTTTGAGAGAATGCTCGATTCGCTCAGCGCTTCGGGGAGGAATCCGTTCCGAAACCAGCGACATCGCCGTGTCGACCAAGATGCCGATAGGATGGCCGTGCTCATCGCGCTCGATGCGGCCGCCGGGCGGGTCGGGGGTATCGCGATCGATCCCTGCAGCCTCGAGCGCAGCGGAATTGACCCAGAGCGCATGCCCATCGACTCTTCGGAAAGCTCCCGGCCGCGCCGGAAGAATGCGATCGAGATCGCTCGCTCGAGGCCAGGCTCGACCGTCCCAGTCGTTCTGATCCCAGCCCCTGCCACGAAGCCAAATTTCATCGGGTCGTTCTCGAGCCCAGCGACGGATTCGCTCGAGTGTTTCGTCGAGACTCTCCGTACCGACCAAGGAAACCTCATCGAGCGACGTCGCGTAACCCAGCAGATGGGCGTGAGCATCCACCAAACCGGGCACGGCGAAACTTCCGGCCAGTCGTTGCAGCGTCGCACCTCCAAGCGCAGCCTTCCGGATTCCGGCTTGGTCGAGTCGGGCGACGACACGCCCGTGGCGGTCGACGGCTAGGCCTTCGGTCCACGGGTGCTCGGGATCTCCCGTCCAGAATCGGGGCCCGAAAAAGATCCTTTCGATGCCGGTATCGCGGATCACGGTGCTATCGAGTTCTCCGTCGCTCGAAAAGCAGCCGGACAGCAAGAAAACCGCCGCCAACAGGGCAAGCGATGAACGCCGACATACCGAAGCCATCTCGTCGAGCCTCCGATCCGGCGAAACGCCGTCGAACGCAGAATACACCCGCACCACGCCGATTCCAGGGAGCGCCTCCCTTCCCCCAAGAATCTCTCACTGCGCTGATTTTTCTGCACATCAGGCACTTTCCCCAGCGTTTTTGCGCCGAAACTCGGCCAACTCGTGCAAACTGCCTTCTAATTTCCGGTCACTTTGCAGATTTTCCACCGAATCCCCTTGACAGCCGGAGAGGAAGTCCCTAGCTTTCGAGAGTCGGAGTCGCGCCGTCGCGCCGACTCGAGGAGATCAACCATGTCGGATACAGGGCTAGCAGCCCACCCCACCACAGAAGTCGAAGCGCGCGCATTGCTCGAGGAAAACAAGGTTCGCTTCTTGAGGCTGATCTTCTCGGACATCCACGGTGTCGTGAAGAACGTCGAGGTTCCGGATCGACAGTTCGCCAAAGCGCTC
>JALUUK010000756.1 GCA_027021395.1 Acidobacteriota bacterium | reverse complement strand
ATTCGTGAATCGGGAAAACGCGATGCGGCCAGCTTGGCGGCGTGGAAGGTTCCGCTCAGGCTCGAGGCCAAATGAATGGCAACGAGCGAGGGGTGCGCCGACAAAGCACCTTCCATCACCTCTTGAAATGCTGCCGGAGGTGGCTGTGAAGTACTCAGGCGCTTTTCGCCCCGGCGAATCAGTTCATACACTTCGGAGGGCGTGATATCCGTGCGATCTCTGTATGTCTTTCCATCGACGATCACCTCAGTCGGTACGCGGTGGATGTCGAGGATCTCGAGCAATTCCTCCGGCAAATCACAAGCAGTGTCAGTCAATATCCCGACGTTCGGACTCTGTCTTCGATGCTGCTTTTGGGCTTGCTGCGCCTCTAGATCGTCCACCTTGCGCGAGAGGACCTCACCAAAGCGTTCCGCTAGGGCAAACAATCCCTCCGGGTCGTTGGTGTGCAGGTGAATTCGTACTCGCCGAGAAGACCCGGCCACGACCAACGATGAACCGAGGGAGGCGACCTGCTCGCGTACGAGACCGAGATCGATTCCCTCCCCTCGCACGACGCATTCGCTGCAATAGCGCTCGCTGCCCTCGGCTTCGATCTCCGTAGCCAAAGGTCCCGGACGCCGCACTTCCCTCTTCCAATCCACGGCGAGCCATTCACCCGTATCCAGAAGATGCTGCACACCCTCTAACCAATAGACGAAGCCCTGTGCTCCGGCATCAACGACGTCCGCCTCCTTCAGCACGGCGAGCATCTCCGGTGTCTCGGCCAAGCTCGCACGCGCAGCTTCCAAGCCTCGACCTAGCGCTTCGGAAAAAGAGCAAGCGGAATCCGCCGATGCCTGCACTCCATCGGCCCAAGCGTCGACTACGGTCAGTATCGTGCCCTCCCGCGGCTGCGACACGGCTTGGCGCGTCATCCGTGCTGCCGTTATGGCGACGCCGCCCCATTCGCTCGTGGGGAGCATGTTTCGGTCGCCGATTCCCTCCGCCATGCCCAGAAAGAACTGAGCGACCATTGCCCCTGAATTGCCTCGAGCCGACATCAACGCAGCATCGGCAACTTCTCCGGCAACGACCGAAAGATCACTCGATGTCGACAACATCGCTGCTTCACCAACACCGCGCAGCGTGCACGCTAGGTTCGTCCCGGTATCCCCATCGGGCACGGGGAAAACATTGATTTGATCGAGGTATTCGCGACGCTGCATGACACGTTGCGCGCCGGCTAGACAAAGATCCCGATAGAGATCGCCTGCGACCGACAGCTTCTCCGGATCGTCTCTTCGCTCTCTCATCGCACCCATGATAGCTTGCAACGAGGAGACCTTCTCATGTCTTTTTCCGTCGTTGCCCTCGGTGTTGGCGATGCTTTCTCTCGCAGGTTTTACTCCACCGCATTCCTCCTGGAATCGGCGGGGCGAAAACTGCTGATCGATTGCCCCCACCCCATACACAAGATGCTCTACGAAGCGGAATTCTTCCTCGGGCAACCGGAGCGCTTCGATGACATCCCGGCGGTGATCCTCACCCACTACCACGCCGACCACTGCTCGGGCCTCGAGATGTTTTCCTATCATCGAACCCGCATCGCAGGCCGCGAGCCGGCACGACTCCTCGCGCATCCCGAGGTACTTCAGGACCTTTGGGAGAAGAGGCTCGCGCTGAGCATGGGAGGAACTCTAGGCGATCGGCGACTCGAGGATTTCTTCGAGCCCGTTGAACTACACGACGATCGGGAAACGACATGCGGCACGTTTTCGATTCGCTGTCGCCGTACCAAACATTCCGTCCCCACTTTCGCGCTGCGCATCACGGCTTCCGGACACACGCTCTCTTACAGCTCCGACACGTCTTTCGATCCCGCGCTGATCCGCTGGCTTTCGGAGGATGCTTCGATGATCATCCACGAAACGAATATTCCCCCCCACACACGCTACGCGGATCTGCGAGAGCTGCCGCCCGAGATACGCAGCAGGATGTACCTAGTGCACTATCCGGACGACTTCCCGTCACAAGATCCGCAAATTCCCTGCCTCGAGCAGGGTCGTGAATACCTGATCGGCGAAAACTCGCGCTAAAACGAATCAGAGCCAACCTTCGAGCATGGCATCGGTCAGTCGCGCAGGATGGCCGCGCCAAACGATCTTGCCGTCTTTGACCACGGCGGCTGCCGGTACCCCGCTGACTGCGAAATATGCGCTTGCTTGGCCGTTTTCCTTGGCCACGGGGTACTCCACGCCGCGCTCCTTCACGAAAGCCAGAACCGACTCGGCCGTGGTTGAACGGCTCATCTTCATCAACCCAACGACCTGAAGCCCTCTGTCCTTGTACTTGACGTAGGTTTGCTGAAGCTTGGGCACTTCACGCTTGCAGTACGGGCACCAGACTTCCCAAAAGACCACCAGCGTCGTTTTACCACTGGTAAGATCGACTTCGCCCTCGCCCTGCAGCCACGTCTCGATGTTGTAGTCGGCGGGCGCATCCTTGCCGATGACACCCAGTTCTTGGTTGAGGCGACGTACACGACTGGCAACCTTCGAGGAGGAGTACTTCGAGTTGAATTCCGCGATCTTCGCCTTGGCTTCCGGGATCTTGTCGTTGACCACGAGTCCGGTGATTTCGTTGTAGAGGGCCTGAGCTTGTTGCTCATCGGCACCGCTCTTCGCCTGAGCCGCTCCGCGAGCCACGAGCAAATCGACCTTCTTCTCCAGGGCACCGACTTTCGCTTCTAGAGCTTTCAGCCGTTCGTCAACCTTTGCGCCGTCGGCCGACACCGGCGGAGCCAGCACGAAGAGCGAGAGAACGGCAACCAGGACCAAGTTTTTCGGACAGGGAAACGACATCGTTGTTTTTCTCAATTTTTTCCTCGATTCAATGGGAACGGGGATTATAGCGGTGGAAATCGAGCAGGCCACGAAA
Source organism: Acidobacteriota bacterium (assembly GCA_027021395.1). Classification (GTDB taxonomy): domain Bacteria; phylum Acidobacteriota; class Polarisedimenticolia; order J045; family J045; genus JALUUK01. The sequence goes on along the minus strand of JALUUK010000756.1, from coordinate 22,624 downwards.
CCTCGCCCTCGATGCCCAGCGACCGCCGGTGCAGGAACGAGCCGACGATCCGAAATGGCTCATGAAGCCTCCGGGCTATGGCATATCCGTTCAAGAATACCTATTCTCTGCCGGGAGCCGCCACTCGGTGCTCATCCGTGTTCGGATTGTGCCGTCGTTGCTCCGAACGAAAAGTCGGTAGCTTTGGAGATGCTTCACTTTCACGTCTCCTTCGCTCGGAGTCACCGGCATTCGTTCCCTAGAGCAGGGATGCGAGCGTGGACGGCCAATGCCAAAGGAGCGCGTCGATACGAGCGTGCCCGCCAAAGCCAAGGGGCTTCCCCCCGACCCGATGGGGGAAAATACCGAGGCCGTGGAGCCAAGAGAAACCACGATGCGCGACAGCAAAACGATCATCGGTGCGGACAGCCTCGCATACGCGGAAGAAATCTTCGAGCGATACCTGCGCGATCCCCGGTCCGTGACGGACGACTGGCGAAGGTATTTTGATCAATTGCAATCCGACGGCGGCCCCCCCGGAGACGATTCGGCAGGCTTCCGTCGCGGGCCCTCCTTCGAGCCGCCGTCTCTTTTCGCTGCGAATTCCGCACGGGCCGGAAACCTCGCGACGACCCCCGAGCAACCGATCAACCTCGGCGAAGTCGCCGCACTTCAAGATCGGGTAGACCAGATCGTCCGCGCCTATCGCGTCCGCGGCCATCTGATCGCGCGCATCGACCCGCTCGGCATGCCCAGAGCCGAGCACCCGGAACTCGACCCCGAATTTTATGGCCTGACGGAGACCGATCTCGAGCGGGTCTTTTCCACGCGCACCATCTCGGGCACCGCCGGCCAACAGACTCTGCGTTCCATGCTGCAGCGTTTGCGCAATACATACTGCCGCTCGATCGGCGTGCAATTCATGCATATCGACGACCTCGCATTGAAGAACTGGCTACAGACGCGCATGGAGAGGACGGAGAACCGACTTGCACTCGGCCGCGATGAGCAGATTCGCATCCTGACCAAGTTGACGGATGCCGTGATCTTCGAAGACTTCGTGCAAAAAAAGTACCTCGGCGCCAAGCGTTTCTCGCTGGAAGGCGGGGAGAGCTTGATTCCCCTACTGGATATGGCTGTCGAAAGAGCCGGCGAGCAGGGCATCGAAGAGATCGTCATCGGAATGCCCCACCGGGGAAGACTCAACGTCTTGGCCAATATCGTCCGCAAACATCCTGCGAAAATCTTTCGTGAATTCGAGGATGCGGATCCGGAACTTTCCAAGGGCCGAGGGGATGTCAAGTATCACCTTGGATACAGTACGGATATCGTCACATCGGCGGGACAGCGTGTTCATCTCTCGCTCTGTTTCAACCCCTCTCATCTGGAGTTCGTCTCGCCGGTCGCGCTCGGGCGCTTGCGAGCGAAACAGGACCGAGTCGGAGATTTCGCACGCGAAAAGGGTCTTGCCATTCTGATTCACGGCGACGCCGCCTTCGCCGGTGAAGGCATCGTCCAAGAAACACTGAATCTCAGCGAACTCAAAGGCTATCGCGTCGGCGGCACCGTTCACATCATCGTCAACAATCAGATCGGCTTTACCACGAGTCCGGCGGAAAGCCGCTCGAGCCTCTATGCCACCGACGTCGCGCGCATGCTTCAGATTCCCATTTTCCATGTCAACGGCGAGGATCCCGAAGCCGTGGCCCAGGTCATCCGCCTAGCCATGGACTTCCGGCAGACTTTCAAGCAAGACGTCGTCATCGACATGTATTGTTACCGAAGACATGGCCACAATGAGGGCGACGAACCGGCGTTCACCCATCCGGTACTCTACGCTGCGATCAAGAAACGCCCCTCTGTGCGGCGCGGCTATCTCGAACACCTTCAAAAGCTCGGCGAAATCAGCGACGCGGAAGCCGATGAGATCGCACGCTCACGGCGCGAACTCCTCGAAATGGAACTCGCCCGCGCACGTTCTCCGGAGTATCAATCCGAACGCGACACCATGGGCGGCATCTGGTCGAAGTACTACGGAGGCCCGGAGGAGTTCACCACCGAGGTCGACACCTCCGGCCCACTCGAGCGCCTTTCCGCATTGCTCGAATCGATCGCGACCGTCCCCGAAGATTTTCACCCTCATCCGAAAATCGTTCGGCTGCTCAAAGCTCGGCGAGAAATGGCCTCCGGTGCTCGACCCCTCGATTGGGCAACGGCCGAGCTCCTGGCTTTTGCGACGCTCGCCGTCGAAGGCCATCCTGTCCGCCTCAGTGGCCAGGACTGTGGCCGAGGCACTTTCTCCCATCGCCACGGCATCCTGCACGACCACCGTGACGGACGCCCCTACCATCCCCTCAAACACCTCAGAGAAGATCAGGGACGCGCCGAAATCCTCAACAGTCCGCTTTCCGAGGCCGGCGTGCTCGGCTTCGAATATGGTTACTCCCTCGACTGCCCGGAGGGACTCATCGTCTGGGAGGCGCAATTCGGGGATTTCGTCAATGTCGCTCAGGTCATCATCGACCAATTTCTCGTTTCGGCGGAAGACAAATGGCAGAGGCTCTCGGCCCTGGTCATGCTTCTCCCCCACGGACTCGAGGGGCAAGGACCCGAGCACTCCAGTGCCCGGCTAGAGCGTTTCATGGCCCAAGCCGCGAAGGAGAACATCCAGATCGCTCAGCCCACGACCCCCGCGCAGTACTTTCACCTCTTGCGGCGTCAGGTCTTGCGACCTTGGCGCAAACCACTGATTGTGATGACACCCAAGAGCCTTCTCCGAAGCCCGGCAGCGACTTCGCATATCAACGAACTTGCCGGCGGCGGTTTCCAACGCATCATTCCGGACTCTCGGAAGGACCCCGGCGAAACGCGGCGCATCCTGCTTTGCAGCGGCAAGGTCTACTATGATTTGGTCGACAAGCGCGCACGGGAAGGCCACGACGACGTCGCCATCTTGCGATGCGAGCAACTCTACCCACTGACCGAGAAACACATGGGCCCGGCGCTCGCCGGCTATGCCGACGATACGCCGGTGTTCTGGGTTCAGGAAGAACCGGAGAACATGGGAGCTTGGCAGGCGCTGCTGATCCGCTATGGCCGCCGCCTGCTTGGGCGCTTCCCCTTCGAGGGTGTCACGCGTGCGCGTTCCTCGACCCCGGCGACGGGCTCGGCGCGCAGCCACAAACTGGAGCAGCAAGAATTACTAGCCAAGGCCTTCGCCGACGATCTCGTCCCCGAACCGGCGAGCACGGCCCGCGAAACGAGCTAGAATCAGCGCTCGCTACGCCGTTCGCGCGATGCGGCGCCTCTGCCGCATCGCGAGGAGCAGAATAAGATGCCTGCAGATCAATCAAGCGATACATCAGGGATTGCGCTAGAGGTCCCTTCCTTCGGCGAGTCCATCACCGAAGTCATGATCGGAGAGTGGGTCAAATCAGAGGGTGATGCGGTCGCGCAAGACGAGACCGTGGTCGTGATAGAAAGCGACAAGGTCACCATGGAAGTGCCGGCTCCCGTCGGCGGCATCGTCAGCCGGATTCTCAAGGGAGACGGAGCCTCGGCTCAGGTGGGAGAGGTGATCGGATACATGGTCGAAGCCGAGGTGCCTGCAGGGAACTCCGCTCGCGCCGAGGAGCCCGTGGTCGCCGCTTCGGCGCCATCCGCCGCGCCTTCGGGGCACGTCATGCCCGCAGCAGCCCGAGCGGCAGCAGGGCTCGGAGTCGACTCGAGCACGGTTTCGGGGACCGGTCCCGGGGGCCGAATCTTGAAAGAAGACATCGAGCGAGAGGCCGGCCGCGCCATTTCCGCCGGACCGACTGCCGAAAAGGCCGCCCCTGCGATGCCACCGACGACGGCTCGTGGTGCGCGAGAAGAAGAAATCGTCCCCATGACGCCCATGCGGCAACGCATCGCCGCACGACTCGTCGAGTCACAGCAGACCGCGGCATTGCTGACGACCTTCAACGAGATCGACATGAGCGCCGTCAAGGCCCTACGAGCGGAATACCGCGACGCCTTTGCGGAGAAAAACGGCGTAAAGCTCGGTTTCATGTCCTTCTTCGTCAAAGCGGCGGTCGAGGCCTTGAAGTTGATACCGCAGGTCAATGCCGAGATTCGCGGCCGTGACATCGTCTACCGCAACTACTACGACATCGGGATCGCCGTCGGTGGCGGTCGCGGCCTCGTCGTACCGGTGATACGAAATGCCGAGGCTCTGTCTTTCGCCGATATCGAGCGAAGCATTGCCGACTTCGGTCGGCGCGCCCGCGAGAACAAGCTCACTCTCGATGAATTACAGGGCGGTACCTTCACCATTTCCAATGGCGGGGTCTACGGCTCGCTGATGTCGACTCCGATCGTCAATCCCCCTCAGGCGGGCATCTTGGGCCTGCACGCCATTCAAGACCGTCCGGTCGCTCGCGACGGGAAGATCCAAATCCGCCCGATGATGTACATCGCGCTGACCTATGATCATCGATTGATCGACGGCCGTGAGTCGGTGACCTTCCTCAAGCGAATCAAGGAATGCGTCGAGAATCCCTCGCGCATCCTCCTGGAGATATAGACTCTCATGGCAGAAGAGCATTCATACGATCTCGTCGTCATCGGTGCGGGACCCGGCGGCTATGTGGCAGCCATCCGAGCAGCGCAACTCGGCCTCAAAGTCGCTTGCGTCGAGAAAGAGCGTTCGCTCGGCGGTACGTGCCTGAACGTCGGCTGCATCCCTAGCAAGGCTCTGCTCGAGAGCAGCGAGCGCTTCGCCGAGATCTCGAGCGGACTCGGCGAGCACGGAATCGAGACGGCGGGAGTCTCGCTCGATCTCGGCCGGATGATGAAGCGTAAGGCCAAGGTCGTCACGACGCTCACGCGCGGCATTGCCGGACTCTTCAAGAAAAACGGCGTGTCTTCGCACTTCGGCCACGGCCGTATCACCGCCCCCGGAACCATTGAAGTTCAAGGAAGCGACGGCGTGGTCAAGTTGAAGGCCGCCAAGATCTTGATCGCTACCGGTAGCCGATCCGCCGACCTCCCCGGTGTCGAAGTCGACGGCGAGTCCGTTGGAACGAGCACCGAGGCGTTGAGTTATCCGGAGGTCCCGCAGAAGCTGGTGGTCATCGGTGCCGGCGTCATCGGGCTCGAACTCGGATCGGTTTGGTCGCGGCTCGGCTCTCAGGTCATCGTTCTCGAGTATCTCGACCGGATTCTCCCGGGGATGGATGAGGAAACCGCGGCCATCGCGCAGAAGGTTCTCGCCAAGCAAGGCCTTGATCTCCGGCTCTCCTCCCGCGTCACATCGGCGAAGAAGAAAGGCTCCGGCTGCACCGTCGAAGTCGAGGGGAGCCCTGCCATCGACTGTGATCGAGTCATGCTGGCCGTAGGACGCGTACCGCATACCGAAGGTCTCGGCCTAGATAGCATTGGCGTCGAGGTCGACTCGCGCGGCTGTATTCCGGTCAACGATGCTTTCGAGACGTCTTGCGCGGGTGTGTTCGCCATCGGAGACGTCGTCGCAGGCCCGATGCTGGCCCACAAGGCGGAAGAAGAGGCCGTGGCCTGCGTCGAGAAAATCGCTACCGGCTACGGCCACGTCAACTATGACGCCATCCCATCGGTCGTCTACACACATCCGGAAATCGCATCCGTCGGCAAGACCGAAGAGGCGCTGAAGGAAGAAGGTGCGAAGTATCGCAAAGGCGTCTTTCCGTTCATGGCCAACGGCCGCGCGCGAGCGCTCGGGTCGGCCGAGGGCCAGGTCAAATTCCTCGCCGATGCCGAAACCGATCGTCTTCTCGGCGTTCACATCATCGGCCCACAAGCCTCCGAACTCATCGCGGAGGCGGTGACCGCCATCGAATTCGGCGCTAGCGCCGAAGATATCGCCCGCTCTTGCCACGCCCACCCCACGCTGGCGGAAACGCTCAAAGAGGCTGCCATGGCCGTCGATGGTCGGGCGATACATTTTTGAGGGGTTTCTGAGCCGATTTTCGTTAATAGGGGTGCCGCTGATGCCGGATTTTCGCCCTCACGCGAACCAGATCGTTGACATTTGAAACAATCTGGTCCAAATTGTGTCCTGAAGATCGGTTTTTCGTGGCGAACGCACTCGGGTGGATCCGTCGGTGGTTCATCGGGTGAGTGCGGAGTGAAACGCCCTATTGGATTTGTGGGAGAAACGATTCGGGTTTGACCTGGGAGAGACAGGCGGCCAAAAACCCTCCAAACATGGACCAAGAAAGTCGATGCCTCGCGCCGCGATACGCCTTCTAGGCTCTTGAAGCATCGACGTGACCTGCGGCTCCAAGCCGATGAGGGCTGGTTTTCGGGCAACTGCGCTTTCCTGACGAGAGATACGAGACAGGCAGATGATTCTTGGCACCCGAGACGCGGACGAACGTCCGTTCCGAGCTTGGCCTACGATCGTCGCGTCTTTGACAGAGGAAACACATGGGGCGAAGTCCCCGACACAGGAGAAGAGGAGAATGAATAGAATGAAGAAAATCGGTTTGACCTTCCTAGGGGGCCTCTTGCTGGTCGCTCTAGCCTCGCCGGCTGCCTTTGCCGCAGACGGCAGTGCCGTGAGCAACCAAGTCCTCAGCGCTCTCAGCCGCGATCTCGGCACCGGGGGTTCCCTCACGTCCCGCTCGTCTTTCGGACTCTTCGAGACCGGCGAGGACTACCTCTACCGCGTGGACACTCTGGCTTTCACGCGTAGCCTCCGCCCCACGCGCCAACTGTCGAAACCTTCCGAGGACGACGGCTACAAGCACGGCCTCTTCAGCCAGCTCTCCAACATGAAGCGGGACAACACCTTCGAATACGGCGGCAGCCACGAGTCGCAGAAGGGCGTCTTCGTCGGCTCGATCGGCTACACGAAATTCAAGAATGAGAACACGGTCGATCAGGACCAGAACGGAACGGCCGCTTGGGATTGGCAAAGCGAAGGAAACGGAGATACGACACAACTCTATCTCAGCTATGGAGGCCGGATCGACGACAACCGCGGCTGGGGTATCGCCCTGAATTATCTCGACTCGGATCTCGGCTCCCGTTCCTCCAGCGTCTCAGGTGGTTCCACTACCACTGGTCGTTCCATCGATCAAGTCAGAGGCTGGCGATTGGCCGGCGCCTACGCGGACAATTCCAGCGATTCTTTCGGCTGGTCCATCGGCGGCTGGGTCGGCGATGAGAGTTCCGATCGGATGAATTTTTCCACGAACTCCTTCTACGACCAGGAATTTTCCAACGGCTACGATATCTCCGGGAATAACTACGGAATCGTGGGGCGTGCCACTTGGTACAACGACGGCAGCGACCACGAGATTTCACTGGTCTACGGAACGGGCAGCGGAAACGTCGACAACCCCATCGTCACCTCTCAACGCACCGGGACATCGCTCTGGCAACGCAGGATGACCGGCGACAATATCGATACCGATGTCACCGCCCTGACCTACCGCGCCATCAAGCGCCTCGGGAGCAAGGTCGATCTCTCCTACGGCCTCGGCTACACCATGGCAGAGATTTCCACCAAGACCTTCGTGACCGTAGAATCCGGCTTGGTCGGCAATCTCTCGCCATCACAGACGGAGCGAGACGCATACTCGGCAAGCAGCGACACGCTGACACTCCCCTTTGCCGTCCGCCTGTGGATCACCAACAACTTCACACTGACGATCGGCGCGCAACTCTCCCAGACCAAGAGTGAATTCAAAGACGGCCAAGAGTTCTTCTATGCCGTGACCGATGCGCCGGACTGGGCAACATTCAACAGAAACTCCTTTACCAGCACCGGAACTGCTGCTTCGATCAGTGCCGAGTACTTTTTCGGTGACCACCTGCAACTTCAACTCGCGCTTCTCGAGCAACAAGACGATCGTGCCGGCGCCGATGCATTCGGCATGGACGAGATCAGCTTCTCCGCAAACTTCTCTTTCTGAGTGCGGGACGTTCAAATCGCCAAGGGCGGGCCGACCGGCCCGCCCTTACTCTTCCCCTCAGATTGCCAACTCCGTACCACTTGCGCTGCCTTTCCAGGCCGGCTCATAAGTTTCTTCGATACTCCCCACCCACCTCGTGAAGCGCCTCGGTGATCTGCCCTAAACTGCAGCAGGTCGCGGCATCGACCAAGAGCGCAAAGAGGTTCTCCCCGGAAAGCGCAGCCCGTCGCAGCGATTCCAATGCGCGATTCGCCTGTTCCTGATGAGTCGAACGGAAACGCTCTAGACGCTCTATGCAACCGTCTTTCTCCGCAGCCGAAGCCCTCGTCAACACGATATCTTGCGACCCGCTCGCTGTGACCGACTCTTTTGGAAGAAAGGTGTTCACGCCGACGATTGGGAGGTCTCCAGAATGCTTCATGCGCTCGTATTTCAGTGAATCATCTTGAATCGTGCCCCGCTGATACTGTCGTTCCATGGCGCCGAGCACTCCCCCGCGCTCGGTCATACGATCGAATTCTCGAAGCACGGCCTCTTCGACCAAATCGGTCAATTCTTCGACGATGAAACTTCCCGCCGTTGCATTCTCGCAATCCGCGAGTCCGAATTCTCGATTGATGATGACCTGTATGGCCATCGCACGGCGGACGGACTCGTCTGTAGGAGTCGTGATGGCTTCATCGTAGGCGTTGGTGTGCAAGCTTTGGGCATTGTCGAAGGTCGCCAACAGGGCCTGTAGTGTCGTTCGAATGTCGTTGAATTCGATTTCCTGAGCGTGCAGTGAACGACCACTCGTTTGGATGTGGTACTTCAGCATCTGCGATCGCTGACCTCCGCCGTAAACACGATCGAGCGCCACCGCCCAGATCCGACGGGCAACACGGCCGATGACCGTGTACTCAGCGTCCATTCCATTGCTGAAAAAGAAACTCAGACTCGGCGCGAAATCGTCGATTCTCATCCCTCGCGCCAGATAGTACTCGACGTACGTGAATCCATTGGCCAAGGTGAATGCAAGCTGATGAATCGGATTCGCCCCGGCTTCAGCAATATGGTAGCCGCTGATCGAAACGCTGTAGAAATTCTTGACCCCGTTCGCAATGAAGTACTCTTGAACATCCCCCATGCAGCGCAAAGAGAACTCGGTGGAAAAAATGCATGTATTCTGCCCCTGGTCCTCCTTGAGAATGTCTGCTTGCACCGTACCTCGCACGCGACGCAACGTCTTGGCCGCGATCTCCCGGTATTCGTCATCACTGAGCATCCCCCGTACTTCCTGCCACGTCGCACCGCGCAAGCCGTCGGGCTGAAGCACTTCTTCAGCCGTAATGTTCAGCCTCCCGGACTCCCGCAATGCGCGTCGGCACTGCTGGCGAATGGCCGCATTGAAGAAAAAAGCGAGCATCGTGGGGGCCGGACCGTTGATCGTCATCGAAACCGACGTCGCCGGATCGCAGAGATCGAAGCCGGCATAGAGACTTTCGGCTTCTTCTACGGTGAAAACGCTGACCCCGCTCTCGCCTATCTTCCCGTAGATATCCGGTCTCGAGGCGGGATCGTTTCCATAGAGCGTGATCGAGTCGAATGCCGTTGAAAGCCGTTTTGCCGGCTGCCCATCGGCCAAGAGATGAAAGCGGCGATTCGTACGCTCGGCCGGACCCTCTCCCGCAAACATCCGTGTTGGATCTTCGGCCTGTCGTTTGAAGGGAAAAACACCGGCCGTAAAAGGAAACTCGCCCGGAACATTTTCCGTCAAACGCCAATATAGACGGTCTCCGGCGTCACGAAAACGAGGAAGAACAACCTTGCGAAGGGCCGTGCCGGAGAGCGTCTCGACATAGTTCGAGACTTCGATGCTTCGTCCGCGCACTTCGTAGCAGAAGAGTTCTTCCTTGTACCGACCGGCCCACTGATCCCACGATGAGATGGATTCGCGACACGCTTCGTCGAGGCGGGGCAGCAGGCGATTGAACTCGATTGCCGCCGAGACCCATTTCTGACCAGCACTGCCCTCATTCGCCGCATCGTATTCGCTCCACCCTTCGTTCTCAGGACCTCCTAGGACGATGACCGCACGCTGAAGAGCATGCAACTCGGACGCCAGATCCGCTTGTTCTCGCGCCCACGCCCGATAGTCTCGACACGCCGATGCAATCTCACTGAGGTAGCGTTCTCTACCGGGGGGGATGATATGTTGTGAAAAATCCGTCACCCGGCGAGCATCGACAGGCGCCACATCCCATCCCAGGTGGAAGCGAGTATTCAACTCGTGCATCAGATAGCGATGCAAAGCGTTCACTCCCGAGTCGTTGAAATGCGCAGCACTGGTGCCAAACACCGGCAATGCTTCCGCGGCAGCATCATGCCGCTCGCGACTTCTCATGAACTGCTTGCGAACATCGCGAAGCGCATCTTCGCTGCCACGACGTGTGAACTTGTTCACGACGACGACCTCTGCGAAGTCGAGCATCTCGATTTTCTCGAGTTGGGTCGGTGCCCCGTATTCGCTGGTCATCACATAGATCGGAAGATCGCAGTAACTCGTAATCGCGCTGTCGGCTTGCCCTATTCCGGCAGTCTCTACGAATACGAGATCGAATCGCTCTCTCATGACCTCGAGCATCGGCCCGAGCGCCGCCGACACCTCACCACGAAGCGACCGTGTCGCAACGGAGCGCGTGAAGACACGCGGATTCTTCAGTGAGTTGAATCGAATTCGGTCACCAAGAAGAGAGCCGCCGCTCTTACGCTTTGTCGGATCGACGCAGATGATTCCGACCGTCTTGTCGGGATAATCCGACGTAAAGCGGCGAACGAGTTCATCGGTCAGACTGCTCTTTCCTGCTCCCCCGGTCCCCGTCAGGCCGATCACCGGCGCTCGCTCTCCCCTCGCAGCGGGCTTCCATTCCTGCTCTAGGTCCTCCGAACGATCCGAACACTCGATTTCGATTTCGGTGAGAAGGCGTCCGATGACGAGATGCCGATCGGCCTCTTCCAAAGGGCGATCGCGAACGTCGTAGTCGCAACCTGCGACCAATTCATCGATCATTCCCTGTAACCCCAAACGACGGCCATCGTCGGGAGAGAAGATCTTGTCTATACCACGCCGGTGAAGCTCGGCGATCTCCTCGGGTACGATGACGCCGCCGCCGCCGCCGTAGATACGCACGTGCTTCGCCCCCCGCTCATCGAGCATATCGCGCATGTAGGTGAAAAACTCCATGTGCCCGCCTTGATAGGACGTGACCGCGACGCCGTTGGCATCTTCCTGCAAGGCAGCCTGTACGATCTCTTCGACACTCCGGTTGTGACCCAAGTGGATGACTTCGACCCCCGATGCTTGCATGATTCGCCGCATCACATTGATCGAAGCATCGTGACCATCGAACAAGGCGGCGGCCGTCACGATACGGACAGGGTGATCGAGCCCAGGTCGGGCACGTTTGCTGATGGACAGATCGGTACTCATCTCGGCAGAATCCCTTCTCTAGCGGACGCTCGTCTCCCAAACACTTCGGCCGAACCACCGGTGTTCACTCCGGTGACACCTCTCCACACTCGGCTTCAATGCAGTCGAAGTCGACGAAACCGCCGTAAATCTCCCAACCAGTGCGCGCGCCTGCTGCTCCGGCTCCGGAGAATGAGGCACCCGCATAGGACCCGAGCCGCCATTATCCGTGCCGACTCCCACCAACGGCAACCCCGCTCGGCCGACTCGAGTCGACCGAGTTCCTGCCGCCGCCGAGCATCCTCGTCGCCGGCAAGTTCAGGTCGACGAGACCTGAGTCACTCGTAAGTCCTCCAAACGTATGGCGGTCAGCTTTCCGCCCCAGACGCACCCCGTGTCGAGTGCGAGCACTCGACTTTCTTTGACGAGCCCGAGCGCAGCCCAGTGCCCGAAAATGACGCGGGCCCTCCCGCGCCGATGCCCCGGCACGCGGAACCAAGGCAGCAAGCCGCAGGGTGCTTCCTCCGGGCTCCCTTTGAACCCGAATTCGGCGCGCCCATCGGCAGCGCAAAGCCGCAATCTCGTAAGAGCCGCCATCGCGGCTCGCGCTCTTGCCGGCCGGGGAAGAGCTGCATCCCAACGCACGACCTCGGCACCCCGCCGCCGCGCGAGAACTTCCCGCCGCTCGGCCTTCGTCTGCAGGCTCTCGGACACGAGCATGGCCTCCCGCCGGGCAACCCCAATCGACCACTCGGGGAGCCAGCCGGCATGTACCATGACATCTCTTCCTTCCTCGACCAGGAGTGGGCGAGCGAGGATCCAATCCACGATTTCTCCCACACGTGGAGACTCCAGGACCTCTTCCAAAGCGTCGCCTCGCTCCGGTTTGGCGACACCCTCCGCGCAAGCCACTAGGTGAAGATCGTGATTCCCCAAGACGCAGCGCGTTCTCGACGAATCCAAATCCATCACGAAGTCGAGCACATCGAGGGACGAGGGGCCCCGATTGACCAAGTCGCCAACGAACCACAGATGATCACGGCGAGAGCGATAGCCGCACTCCCTGAGCAGGCGTCTGAGCGCACCGTAGCAGCCGTGAACATCACCGACGACATACTTGGCCACTCATGGCTCCATTTCGCTGTCGACGGATACGCGGAAAGAGCATCCGCCGGCTCTGAGATTCTTCGTTTCCACTTCGAGGTCGGCCGCCGTGAGAGGGTGCTCTCGAAGCCAGGCGTTGGAAACCCGCAGAACCAGCGTGTTGTTCTTGACATGCAGACTCGGCAAAGTTCCCGATATCGCTCCCCGCCCACGGTGCAAAAGCACCGCTAGGCGCAAGATGACGCACAAGCGAGCGGCCGTTTCCCGCCACTCCGGTAGCAACCCTTCGAAATACTCGTACGAGAACTTTCGCCGATGCCCGCGAACGATCGCCGCTAGAATCCGCTGTCCATCGTCGGAAAAACCATCAAGAGACGCATGGGAAAGCAAGTAGGCCCCGTGCTTGTGGTAGGCGCGGTGCGAAATCCAGAGACCCACCTCGTGCAGGCGCGCCGCCCACGCCAGAACGCTCCGAAGATCGTCACGATCCATGTTCCACGCACTCCCCACCTGTTCGAGAAAAACGAGAGCCGTCGCCTCCACCCGGCCGGCGTGTTCTCGGTCCAAGCCGGTCCGCGACATCACGCGTTGTACGGAGAGGTCTCGAACATCGTCGTGCAGACGGCGTCCCACGAGGTCCGCGAGCAGACCTTCGCGCAGAGCGTTTTGAGAAACCTTCATGCGATCGAGCCCCAAAACCTCGAAGATCGAAAGCAAGATCGCCAACCCTCCAGCCAACACCTGAGCGCGAGATGCCTTGATCGACTCCAATTTCAGCGCACGGACATGACCACGGTGGAGGAGGTGCTCCTTCACGACCCGCAACCCTTCAAGATCGATCCCGCTCGCATTTCCGATCAGTTCTCCAATCGCTCTTTCGATAGCCTGAATGGTCCCGGAAGAGCCGATGACGAAATCAGGGCTCCCCTGCATCAGCGAGCGCTCGACCGCACGCACTTCCAAGCGCGCGGCAATCTCCGCCTCTTCAAAAGACTCTCTCGCGATGCTGCCCCCGGCGAAAAAGCGTTCCGTGAAAGTCACACATCCCATATGCAGACTGTGCGCTGCGCTCAAGCTCAATGATTCACCGGCGATGATCTCCGTACTTCCGCCGCCGATATCGACCACCAAACGGGATCCGGAGGTAAGGTATTCGCTTCCGACGCCGATGTAGATCAAACGGGCCTCTTCGTGCCCGGAAACGACCTCGACGGGATACCCCAAGACTCTCGAAGCCTCGATCCGAAATTCATCCGAGTTTCTCGCCATCCGCAGGGCGCTCGTCCCAACGGCGCGAACGCCGGTCTTGGGCGCACCGCGGATCCGCTGCCCGAAGCGTTCGAGACACTCCAAGGCGCGCCGCATCGTCGCCTGATCGAGGCGCCGCTTGCGATCGAGACCGGATCCGAGCCGCACCGTCTCTTTCAACCGGTCTACGACCTGCAGGCCTTGATCCGCGTGCTCGGCAACGATCATATGAAACGAATTCGACCCTAGATCCACCGCTGCGATGATTCTCTCGTTGCTCATGGATCGATGCCGATCTCCTTCAAGATCGAGCGGGCCGCCACCGAGGCGGTGATGCTCCCTGTCCGAACCTTGGCCTCGAGTTCCTCACACCACCGCTTCAACTTCGGATCTCGATGAACTCTATCGAGCACTCGTGCATTCACCAGCGCCCATGTGTGAGCCCACGTCTGGGCATGCCTTTTTTCGGCGAACTCGCCCGAGCTTCGTGTCACCTCACGATGCTCGTCGAGAGCCGAAAGGAGAGGCGACAGCGTCTCGCGCTGCAAAGCAGAGCAGGTCAAAACGGGCGTCGACCATGCTGATTCCGCCCCTACCGTGAAACGCAGCACCGCCTCGAGTTCCTGCCGCGCAGCAAGTGCCGCATCCCGGCCCTTTCCATCCGCCTTGTTGAAAGCGATCACATGAGCCACTTCCAAGAGACCGCGCTTGATCCCCTGCAACTCGTCTCCCGCTCCTGCGATCATCACCAACAGGACCGTATCGACGACCTCCGCAACAGACGATTCCGACTGCCCGACTCCTACGGTCTCGATGAGAATGCGGTCGAATCCGGCGGCCTCGCATACCAGGATACTATCCCGTGTCCACTGCGAGATACCGCCGAGAAGCCCTTGACTCGGCGATGGTCGGATGAAGGCCTGCTCGCTGCGACCGAGATCGGACATTCTGGTCTTGTCGCCGAGAATCGATCCGCCGCTGACGGTCGAACTCGGATCGATGGCGAGAACGGCGACCCGGTGACCCTTCGCAATCAACTCCAGGCCCAAGCCCTCGATCAGAGTGCTTTTTCCGACCCCTGGTATCCCGGTGACTCCGATCCGATGCGAGGATCCCGCATGGGGCGCAAGCATGGACAACAGAGCTTCGGCCTGCGGACGCCGCTCGGCAAGAGTGCTCTCGATGAGACTCAGCCCACGACCGATGGCCGCACGACGTCCTTCACGGATACCCTCCGCGAGGTCCGCAATCTCTCGACGAGCAGCCTCCGACTTGGATGAACCGGGATTCACTAGGAGGACCCGAGCCGAGCTTCGAGTTGGTCCAACACGCTCATCGCCGCAACGGGCACCACCGTTCCGGGGCCGAAGATCGCGGCCACTCCGGATGCCAACAACTCCTCGTGATCGTCCGGCGGCACGACACCTCCAACCACGATCAGGATCTCACTTCGCCCGGACGCGACGAGTTCCGCGTGCAACTCAGGCACCAAAGTGGAATGACCGGCGGCAAGCGAGGAGACACCGATCACATGAACGTCGTTCTCAACGGCTTGCTTTGCCGTTTCGCTCGGCGTCTGAAAAAGCGGTCCGACATCCACATCGAATCCCATATCTGCGAACGCACTCGAGATGACCTTCTGCCCCCGATCGTGTCCATCCTGTCCCATCTTCGCCACCAGAATCCTCGGACGGCGCCCGTATTTCTCAGCGAAGCTTCGACAGCGCTCGCGAACCGTATCGAGGTCTTTCATCTTGCCACCTGCTTCCTTCCCATACACTCCGGACACCGGACGAATCGGCGCTTCGTGCCGGCCGAAAACAGATACGAGCGCTTCCGAGATCTCCCCGACCGTAGCGCGGGCTCGTGCTGCGCTGATCGCCCGCTCGAGCAGATTCCCTACCCCGTTTTCCGCGGTCGATCTCAACTCACCGAGCGCTCGGCGGAGAACCTCCTCATCACGAGTCGCACGAATCTCTTGAAGTTGAGCAATCTGTACCTCTCGTACGGCGCTGTTGTCTACCTTCAAAGTCTCGACATGCTCCTCGCGTACGGGCTGATAGCGGTTGACACCGACAAGCACTTGGTCTCCGGAGTCGATACGGGCCTGCGCTTGTGCAGCGGCTTGCTCGATTCGCATCTTCGGAAGACCCGTCTCTATCGCTCGCGCCATCCCGCCCAAATCTTCAACTTCTTCGATCATCTTTCGCGCTCTCATCGCCAAGTGATGAGTCAAATGCTCGACGTAGTAGCTTCCTCCCCACGGATCGATCAGGTCGCAGGTTCCACTCTCATGCTGGATCACGAGCTGGGTATTGCGAGCGATGCGCGCTGTCCTCTCCGTTGGAAGAGCGAGGGCCTCGTCCAAGGAATTGGTATGGAGTGACTGAGTCCCTCCGTGGGTCGCTGCTAGCGCCTCGATTGCCGTTCGAACGATGTTGTTTCGCACGTCTTGAGCAGCAAGACTCCACCCTGATGTCTGGCAGTGCGCCCGCAACGTCATCGACTTCGGGTTTTTCGCTCCAAAGCCGCGCATCAACTGCGCCCAAAGCAACCTGCCGGCACGAAGCTTGGCCACTTCCATGAAGTAGTTCATGCCGACACCCCAAAAAAACGACATCCGAGGCGCGAACTCATCGACGGCGAGTCCAGCGTCGAGACCCGCACGAACGTACTCGATCCCATCTGCAAGCGTGTAGGCCAATTCGATATCCGCCGTCGCTCCTGCCTCCTGCATGTGATAGCCGGAGACACTGATGCTGTTGAACCGAGGCATATGTTCCGCCGTATAGCGGAAGATATCGGCGACGATACGCATCGAAGGCTGAGGCGGATAGATATATGTGTTGCGGACCATGAATTCCTTGAGAATGTCGTTCTGGATCGTGCCGCTCAACTTTTCAGGTGCGATCCCTTGCTCTTCAGCCGCCACGATGAACAGAGCCATGATCGGCAACACAGCTCCATTCATGGTCATCGACACGCTCATTCGGTCGAGAGGAATACCATCAAACAGCTTCCGCATGTCCAGGATGGAATCGATGGCCACCCCAGCCATGCCCACGTCTCCCGCAACTCGCGGATGATCCGAGTCGTACCCTCGGTGAGTGGGCAGATCGAAAGCGATGGAAAGTCCCTTCTGGCCGGCAGCAAGGGCCTTGCGGTAGAAAAGGTTGCTTTCTTCCGCGGTAGAAAATCCGGCATACTGGCGGATTGTCCAAGGGCGCGTGCAGTACATGCTGGGATAGGGTCCCCGCACAAAAGGGAAGAAGCCGGGATAGCTATCAAGAAACTCGACTCGAAGCAGACTCTCAGCGCTATAGGACGGGGCAATGTCGATGCCTTCCGGACTCTTCCAGACCTCACCCGAACTCGTCGACGAAGCCGGCGGACGGTTTTTTCTCAACTGCCTCGCACTCTCTTTTTCAAAAAGCGCCACCTTGGAAAAGTCCGGAATCATGCTCATCTGCGGATTCCTAGCCTTATGAGAGCCTCGTGCAGTACTTCGAGGACATTGCATCCGGGATACAAGGCGAGGTAGCCCGTATCGCCCGCGCCCTCTTCCCCTAGCCGGAATAAGTCTTGGGATTCTGAAACCGAGATGATCACGAACTTGGCACCCCCGGAATTCAATCTCCTGACGACGTCGCTGCCGAATTCCGCCAAAGTCCCCCCAGTCGCGCGGACCATGACTCCTTCCGGCGCGACTTCAGCAAACCGTCGGATGACTTTGTCGGCCGAATCTGCGAACTCTCCGGCGACGAGATCGAAACCGGCTTCCCGACAGACCTCTTCTGCGAGCAAATCTGATCGCTCCACACCATCACTTCCTATGAGGGTGCAGAGCAGAACACGCGGAAAAAACCCCTTCTTGTTTTTCCAACGCAAGACATCGCAGCAGATTTCCTCAAACGGCCTGCTCAGACGCCGACGCTCCAAGCGGCGAACACTCAGTCCGGTCCCTTCCGGGACTTCCTTCGGCTCGAGCACTTCCCTCTCGAGTTGAACGCAGCGCGGCACCTGCTTGGGATCCGGCTGCAAGGAAATTCCGACCAACCTTCTCTCGTGTTCGGCGACCTCTCGATGGGTCCGCTCGAGACTTGCTCGAATCCGGGCTTGTATTCTACCGCGCAGGATCCAGTCGAATGCCCCCTCCTCTGCTTCGACTTCCTGAAAAACGCTCCAAGCTTCCGAAGCACACTCCCGAGTCAGTGCCTCCACAGCCCAACTTCCCCCTCCGGGATCCATGACCTTTGCAAGCCGGCATTCTTGCTCCAAGATCCATTGGACCTTGGCCGCCAATTCGTCTCCTGCATCCTGCATTCCTCCTCGCATCAGAGTGTGCGCTGAGGTTTCGAGCGAATCGACGCCGCCCACGATGGCGGCGAAAGCGTCGAACGTCGTCCGCGGGAGGTTCATCAGCGGCTCGCGCAAAGTCTTGTTGTAATCGACGACTCGCGCATGAATGAACGAGCGAGTCGCATCGATACCGCATGCTTCGAGCACACGCGACCAGAGCAGTCGACACGCTCTGACCTTCGCGATTTCCGGAAAGATCGGCCCGCCAACTCCAAGGTTCAACTGTATCCGCGAAGCCGCGTCCGAGAGCGGGATGCCCGCTTTTTCCGCCCACCGCAGATATTCGAGCGCCATGGCCATGGCGAAGCCGATCTGCTCGGCCGCCGAGGCCCCCGCCTCATGGAGCAAATCGGCGGATACGAGCAGAGCCTTCATGGTTGGCGTCGCTCGCAAACTCCAGTCGAAAAACTCTCCGACTCGCTGCTCGATCGAGGTTGGAGTGCCTTCGACAGCTCCGCTTCGCAGCAAACACCCCAATGGATCATGCCCCCAGCATCCCTCGCGCCGCCTCCACTGTTCCGGTCCCACGGCGGCACAGCGATACAGGTGCTCGGCAAGTTCGGGTGCCTTCATCCCCGGGCGAAACCCCACCTTGTGCAAACTCAGACCTTCGTCCCAACGATCCCAATCCAGATCCAAGAGATCCCGCCGATCCTTCTCGAACCAAACCCCGCCCCAGTGCTCGACGAGAGGCCGCTCGGCGCTCCCTTCGCCCAGGGCCGCACGTTTCCGAGCATTCAGCCAGGCTTCCGCGCTCAGGGACTGCCATAGCGCCCAGTCTGAGCGGTCTGCCGCTCGGCACTGCCGGAGCAGCGGAGCGAGTGCAGGGCTTCCCTTCGCCTCTGTGTACAAAGCCCCCTCTACCGATACATCGACTGATGCCCGCCACCTCGCTCGCAGGTCCGTCTCGCTCCCCCGTAGATCGGCCCAAACGAGAGGCCGGCGCGCTCCGCTTCGAGCACCTTTGCTTCGATCTTCGCTCTTCATCAGCCTCGTCGATCCCGTGAATTCGGATTATGCACGATCTACCCGGGAGAATTCACTTCGCCATTTCACTTCGTATGGAGGCGACCCATGACCGTACGCGTTCTTCGCTCAGGTCGGCTTGGTTCTCCTCATCGATGGCCAAACCGACGAAGCAGCCATCCCGCACGGCCCCGGACCTTTCAAAATCGTACCCCTCGAGCGGCCATGATCCGATGATCCGGGCGCGACAGGCAACGAGACGATCGTAAAGAACGCCCATTCCCCCGAGGAACTCGCCGGAATACCCCTTTTGATCGCCAAGTCCGAATAAAGCCACGGTTTTCCCCCGAAGGCAGACCCCTTCCAGCTTTTCTATGAAATCCTCCCAATCGGGATGTGGCGCCCCCTCCTCCCAGGTCGAGATCCCGAGAACGAGCCCACTCGCCTCCAGAAAGTCATCCGGCTCGGCATAAATGATCTGCTCTGCTCGAAGGTCGTCACCCCCAAGCTCCTTCGCGACCATCTCCGCGATGCGACGAGTTGCTCCCGTCGTGCTGGCATAGAAGAGACGTATTCCAGACATCGCTATCCCCATTCCTTGCGGTCGAGCCCGCTCATGGTACCCTCCCCGCGGCCTGCCGGGGCTGATCGGACGCCAGTTCTGCCGCTGCGAAAAGCACCGAATCGGCCGATCGAAAAGCAGGCGACGAAAGGTAGGCCCATGATCGATCTGTCCCTCGCGGATTTTCTCGCGCTACCCGATTCGGAAAAAGTCCATCATATTCGAGATTACGCGATCCTATATGCGCAGCAGTTCTCTCGCGAGGACCTCGACGCCTATTGCCGACTTGCGGATACCTGCCGCGAAGTCCACAAGACCGAGCAAGGACGCACCGCCATGGCCGGCATACTTCGCCAACGCATGGCCCTGAATTTCTTCGTCCAGCCGAGCTCGCGTACCTTCATGTCCTTCAACACCGCCCAAGCCTATCTCGGAATGAACCGTATGTCGGTCCGCGACGCCAACATCTCCTCCATCGCCAAAGGAGAATCTCTGATCGATTCGCTAAGAACGTTCATCTCCTACGTCGATATGGTCGTCATGCGCCACAGCGAAGACCATGCAGCAGCAGTCGCCTTCTGGACCTCGATGAAAGCCCACCGGCGTCTCGTGATCGACGGCGAAGAACGACCCGTACCGATCGTTTCTGGCGGATCGGGTTCACGACAACATCCAACGCAAGCGCTGCTCGACATCTATACGCTGCAAAAATCGCTCGCGGAGATCGGCGGCATCGACGGAAAGACCATCATGCTAGTCGGTGATCTCAAGCGAGGCCGCACCGTTCGCTCGCTGAGCTATTTGATGAAGAACTACCGTGATGTGACCGTGATCTTCGCGGCTCCGGAACGGTATCAGATGGAAGATGATATTCTCGAATTCCTCGAGCAGGCCGGGGTTCGCTGGCGGAAAGCGACCTCGATATCCGAGGGTATCGAATCAGCCGATGCCATTTACATGACGCGGATTCAAGACGAATACGACAAGGTCCTTCCAGGAACTCATGTTCCCGCGAGTCGAGACTTCACCTTCACGCTTGAACATCTCGCAGCGATGAAGAGCACGGCGTGCCTGCTGCATCCGCTGCCCAAACGGGACGAGATCGAGGAGGGAGTGGACTATGTCGATGACCCGCGGGTGATGTACTGGCGCCAAGAACGCAACGGAATGTGGATGCGCGTTGCGATCATCGCCAAGCTATTCAAAGTCGCCCACTTGATCACCGACTTCTCGATGGAACCGGAAGGCTAGAACTTCATTTCCAAGCCGACGAGCGCCGTGCGCGGCAATCCCGGCCTCAACCCGGCCGGCCGGAGCGCAGCCACATAGGCTTCGTTGGTCAAGTTGCGCACGCGAGCATAGAGCTTGAGGTCGTCGAGAATGCGAACCTCTCCGGTCAAATCGAAAACGAGATGCCGTGGGATTCGTTCGCTGTCCGGAATCGCCCCCTGCCCCGATTTCGATCGCATATCCCCCACATAACCTGCTCCTAGAAACGCGCCCCAGCGCCCGTTCAACATGCCGATCTCGAGATTGATCGTCTGATCCGGCAAGTATGGAAGCTCATCGCCTCGACTGACTTCAGGTGCCCAGTCGGCAAAAGATGTGAGAAAACTCGTTCTAAACTCGGCACGTGTGAAGGTATAGTCGAGACTCATCGGAATCTTGTACGATCCGAGTTGCGCCGTATGAGAAAGTGACGCTTCAACACCGTAGATCTCCGCCCGCCCGCCGTTGAAGCCCTCACCCGATCCCAACCCGCTCGACGCTAGTGTATCGATGCCGAGCAGGTTATCGTAGTCACTGTAGAAGAAAACGAGATCTGCGCTGGTCTGCCGGCCCGTGCGCCGGACTCCGGCTTCGTAATTGAAGCTCTCCTCCGGGCGGACGCGTTCCTTCGCATTCGGACCAAGCGGAGCAAAACCCTTGTGCACGCCGCCGAAAACCTTCCAATCCGAACCAAGCGCGTACTCTATCCCCATGCCGGGAATCCACACGTTCATACCATTGGACAAGGTCGTCGAGTCGATTCCCGTTCGATCCGGATCCGATCGACTGAAGTCGCGGCGGCGGTAGTCGATCGATTCGAAGCGGATCCCGGGACTAAGGGTCCAGCGACCGAAAGTCAACTTATCCTGCACGAAAAATGCGAGCGCGCGGGCATCCGTGATGCGGTTGGATTGGCTCCCCGGAGCACCGACGGATGTACGGGACATGAATCCACCGGCCATCCGGTACCCTTCTTCGTTCTGAAATCGGTCTTCCTGATCTTCGTGAATTCGGATACCGAGTTCCAACTGATGGGTGACACGCCGACCACTCGCACGCCAGCCTAGGACCGACTGCACGCCTTGAGAGTAGTACCTCCGCCGATTGTTACGAACGATCAAGGCGTCGGCCGAAGTGTCTACGTCTCCGCGCAGAATACCGAAAGATTCGGCATAGGCGCCGGGATTGTCCAAGACGCTCGAAATCTTTGCCTTGTTGCCGCTCGAATCGATCACATTTCCAAGCTTGTGCCAATTCCGGAAGAAATCCGTGCGATAGACGGTGGTTGTCACATCGACGTTCTTGCTGGCCTGAATGAACCACTGCAAGGAAGCCTGTCGCTGATCGGCATCGATCCAATCCGCCTGCGAACCGGCGTATCTTCTGTAGGGAGTCTCCTGAAAGTCGCCGCGGCTCAGGCCGAGATAGGTCTCCCGGCCTTTCTGCACATTCTTGCCCAACTTCAGCTCGAGCAGATAAAAGCGACTTGCTGCGGGACGACTGGTCATTCGAAACTTCGCGATGTAATCCTCGATGCCGAATCCGGTGGATCCCCCGCCGTCGAGCTTCTTGAAGCCGCTCGCCTGATGTTGAACCGACTCGAGCATGTACCCGAAACGCCCGACAGTATCGCCCACATGCGCGAGCGCGCGCTTTTCCCCGAAATCCCCAAGCGCCGCGCTGAGTTGACCACCGAATTCAGAAGGAATCGAACGAGAGAGCAGGTTGAGCGAACCACCATTGGTATACGGC
>JALUUK010000755.1 GCA_027021395.1 Acidobacteriota bacterium | reverse complement strand
CCGCCCCCGAGACCGCAAAACGGTCGCGCCAAGCCAAGAAGGCCGCAAAGGAGAATCTCTCTTGTCAGAGAACCAGGTGGCTCGGGAGATCATTGTCAACCAAGGTTCTCAGCGGAGACCACGATCCCAAGACCAGGACAAACACCCGTTCCGGATCGAGCGACATCGCCCGAAAGCACACGATCTCCAGAAACTCTTCATTCCATTCCCGAACTCCGCGCCGTCGAGTTTTTCTTGGCGGCCTTAGCGGCTTGGCGCGCGATGTCTTAGTCCACTTCAGGCGCACCGCCCCCGAGACCGCAAAACGGTCGCGCCAAGCCAAGAAGGCCGCAAAGGGAGCGTCGGCCGCGAGCCATGCTCCGGCGTTTTCTTCGGTGTGGGACTCGAATCAGCGCAGGTGGGTGATGCCGCGGCAACGCATCTTGTCGGCGTCGACCGCGCAGACGGATTCTCCGACACCGAGATGCCGGGATAGCGCGCCGGCAAGCCTTCCGACCCAGCGGTGTCCTGTGCCCGGTCTTTCTTCCGTAACGTCACTCGCGGTGTCTTCCGGTGCCGCGTCTCCCCAGCCCCAGGAACGGGCGGTCTCGTCCAGCCTGCGAAACAAGACGACCCGGCCCGCGGGTTGGATCTTGGCGATGCGCTCGCGGAATGATCGCCGATGCTCGTCGTCTGTATCGGGCAGAGCGAAGCGCAGGGCAGAGCGAAGCTCGGAGGAAAAGGCCAGCGTATCGTTGGCGAGTGCGATGATCGTGCGGGAGTTCTCGCCCTTCATGGACCAGAGACGGAGCGAGCGTGGAAGGCCTTCGGCGCGGCCGGGAGCGATCCGACCCATTCTTGCCAAGCCTTCGAAGAACGCTTGGAGGGAGGACCGCCGCGCGGGGTCGATCTGCACGGCCAGTGTCCATCCATCTGGAAGCGCGCTGCCCTTGGGGATCTTGGAGTAGATCAGCGTGGGGCCGATGGCCGGAAAGAGATCCTTTTCGAGCGATTGTCCCGATGCGAAGGAAGCGACGTTCAGGCCGAGCCGCGTCGCGGTTTCGATTTCCGCTGGAAAGAGTGCAAGCACTCGATCGAATCCCCGGCCGAAATCGCTCAGCGATAGCGCCCAGGTGTCGCCCACCTCGGGAAGCCGACGCTGCGACAGGTATCCGAGATCGAGAGGACGAGGCTGCAAAAGCGTGCGGGCGACCTCCGAGAGGTCTTCAGAGAAGTCGCCTTCGCCGGAGAAGCGCATCGTACCGTCCGAGAGGTGATAGGTGAAGGTCAGGTCGTCGATCCCGCCGGCTAGAGCAGCGAACAGATCCCGCGAGATCTGCCGGCCGTAGTTCGGCGATTCTGCGCGAGCCGCAGCGCTCCCGCTGAGCGCGTTCTCAATCGCACGACCGCCTAGCCGCAGCGCGAGCGGAACTCGCAATGATCCGAGATCCTGGACGACATCGAACCCTTTCACCGCCGACGATTTCGAACGGCCCATCCCCCGGATCTCCGCGGCCGACGGAATCATCGCCTCCGTCGCCGAAAGAACGCCCAATCGCTCGGAATGCACCTCGATCCAAAGTTCTTCCGCCGGCTGCGGGGGCATCCCGCGCCGGAACCACGCCCTTCCCCCTTCGACTTCCGCCGCCTTCCACTCGCCGTCGAGCGCTAGCCGATCCATGATCTCGACGACCCGCTCGAGCACATCCTTCTGCGGATGAGTCTCGAAGAGATAGAGCCGCGAGGGATTCGCTGTCTTCTCGCCGGCCCTCGCGGCGAAGGCCGCCTTCGCCTGAGTGCCGAGCAGGTCCAAATCGGCGAGAGTGCTCACTTCGCGCTCATCCGCCTCGGCCAGAGTTTCGGACAAGGCCGAAGTCATCCAGTGCCGAATCTCTCGCGCCCGGGATTCATCCCGAAGATCCATCGTCAAGACCAGCAGCGTTTCGGCGGGAAGTCGAGAAAACCAAGATCGAGACGGCTGAGACGAAGGTGCGGACGAAGACGTGCACCCCACCGGAAGCAACAAAAGCGTGACGGAAAGCGCGAGCGACCCGAACGAGAGGATGCGACGGCGTCGTGACGTCGGCAAAGACGGAGATGGCGAAGATGCTGAAGCTGCCATGGACCTGCGCAGCATGGCCCGCTCGTACTGCGCACGCAAGATGCAAGTGCCGAGGCCTGCTTTCTCGGTGACGAGCGGGAGGTGGTCTGCGAGAACGAGCGAGGCCCTCCTTCCGGCGGGGTTGGTTCGAGAAAAGGCGGTATCTTCGCGCGGCGGAGTTGCTCGTGCCCGGTACGTTCCTCCTGTGCCCACTTGCGCCTGAAGTGGACCAAGAGATCGCGTGCTTTCAGGCGATGTAGCCGATCCGGTGTTTGTCCTGGCCTTGGGATCGTGGTGTCCGCTGAGAACCTTGGTTGACAATGATCTCCCAAGCCACCTCGTTTTCTGTCACGAGAGACTCTCCTTTGCGGCCTTGGCGGCTTGGCGCGCGACCGCCTTGCGGTCTCGGGGCCGGTGCGCCTGAAGTAGACTAAGACATCGCGCGCTAAGCCGATAAGGCCGCAAAGAAATACTCGACGGCGCGGGATTCGGGAAAGGAATGTCGAGCATGTCGTCTTGACCGAAAAGACACGTCAGCGCGGGCGCCGATCGATCGCTTCAACGACGTTGAGAATGGCGCGTCTTCCTCGGAAGCCTGAAAGCCGGCGGCACGGCAATCGATCTCATCGGCACTTCGGTGGTCATCCACTGCGATCGCTAGTGGAATGCGGTCCGCGAAGACCAAACCACCGATCGAGTTCACCGCATCGGGCAGGCTCGTGTCATTCAAGTCTTCAAGCTCATCAGCGAGGGCACGCTCGAGGAGAGAATCGACGCCATCATCGAGCGGAGGCGCTCGCCGATGAAGCAGGTCGTTCGCGATGACGATGCGTCGCCGCGCAAGATCTTCACGCGCGAAGAAGTTCTCGACCTGCTCGTCCTTTCGATCGCTCGATCGAAAGGACGGCTTTTCTGCATATTCTGGTTGACTAGATCGCCCTTTGGTCATGTTAACATACTCGTGGTTGTTGGTTGGGTGCAGAGGTTGCCATGGGCGACGAAGCAGCTCTTCATATCGTGCTCTTCTTGAGCGGTGCTGCGCTGTCTTCCGCTCTATTCTTCGTGGTAACTCGACGCCTACGGAAAGCTCGCCTCATCGCGGCCGAAAAGCGTGAGCGAGCGGAAAGTGCGCTTCGCTCCATCGTCGAGGGAACGGCCGTACCAACGGGTGAAGAATTTTTCTTTTCCCTCGCGCGTCATCTTGCGGAAGCGATCGACGTGCGATACGCGATCGTCGGCGAGACCACAAGCCACAACACCGTGCGTACACTGGCCGTTTGGGCAGGCGATCACTTTGAAGAGAACATCGAATACGCCTTAGAGGGAACACCCTGCGAAGACGTCGTGAGCCAATCCACGTGTTATGTGCAGCGCAACGTTCAGGCCCTCTTCCCCGAGGACGATCTGTTGGTGGAGATGGAGGCGGAGAGTTACTTGGGCACTCCCCTGATCGACGCCGACGGGCATACGCTCGGACTTTTGGCCGTCTTGAACGACCAACCGCTCGCAGACGCCGAATTGGCGCGTGATCTGTTGGAGATCTTCGCCGGCCGCGCGGCCTCGGAACTTGCTCGCAATCGCTCCGAGAAGAGACGCGCCGAAACCGAGTTGCAGTTGCAGCAGTTGCAGAAGATGAATGCGATCGGCCAGCTCGCCGGCGGCGTAGCCCATGATTTCAACAACCTCCTGCAAGTCATCGTCGGCCACCTCGAACTGGCCATCGAAGAAATTGGGACTCGAGACACGATCCGAGGGGATCTGGAACACGCGCAAGCGGCTGCGGACAGAGCCTCTGCCGTGACGCGACAACTCCTAGCGTTCAGTCGTCAGCAAGTGCTCGATCCTGTTCCGCTGGATTTGAGCGAAGTCGTCACCGAAATGATGAAGATGCTTCGTCGTCTGATCGGTGAAGACATCGAACTCGAGGTTCAGCACGACCGGAATCTGCCTACGGTTCTCGCCGATCGAACACAGATGGAGCAGGTTCTGATGAACCTCGTCGTCAATGCGCGCGATGCCATGCCCATGGGCGGATCCATGATCATTGCGACGGCGGATTTCTCCATCGATGCGGCCTTCCGAAATTCGCACCCCTGGGCAACGCATGATCGCTATGTGCGCGTTCGGATCAGTGATACCGGACGGGGTATGGACGAGAAGACGCTGAGCCAAGTCTTCGAGCCGTTCTTTACGACAAAAGGCCCGCACCAGGGAACGGGATTGGGGCTCGCCACGGTCTACGGCATCGTCCAGCAGCATGGCGGGATGGTCGTTGCGTACAGCAGGTTGGGTGTCGGTACGACGATGGAGGTCTACCTCCCCGCTGCCATCGCCGGCTCGCCCGTGACGAAGGAAAGTGAATCTGAGACCCCGGAGACGAGAGGGAAGGAAACCGTCCTTCTCGCCGAAGATGAACCCTCGCTTCTTGCTTTGATCTCGAGGATCATGGCTCACGCGGGATACACCGTGCACTCCGCTTCGAACGGTGAGGAGGCGATCTCGCTCTACGAGAGTCACAGGGATGAAATTTCTTTGGCGGTGCTCGATGTCACCATGCCGAAGCTTGGAGGCCCGGAGGTGCTCGAACATATCCGTCGGACACGCCCGGACCTGCCCGCGCTTTTTCTCAGCGGGCATCCGGCCGGCGCCTCGCGGACGGGCGTCCCGCTCGATCCGAGCGATCAGGTGCTGCAAAAGCCTTTCTCGTCGGCCGACCTGCTGTCCTGCGTACGCCGCTGCCTCGACGTCTCCGTCCCATCACCATCACTGCAAGAAGACACTCCCCAACCCCGATGACCAAGAACGGATCCTCGACTCGCAGCCGATGCGCGAGATCCGGGCATCGGATCCGATGCGTATTGCCCGGCAAGCGACGCTGCGTCAGGGAACTCCACCTTGGATGCACGTCTCACGCTCCAGCGTTTTTCTACCCCATAGGTTCCTAGCCTGTACAATTGCGGTCGGGAAAAGCGTGGCGAACCCTCAAACCGTAACGAAGCACGACCAAACTCTCTAGTTTTCAATAAAAGGATCCGATCATGATCAAGAAAGTGGCCTTCTTCGCCCATCCGACGCGCGATCTCCCGCGCGCCAAGTCGTTTTACTCCGAAGTCCTCGGCCTGAAGGTGACGGCCGAATACGCCGAGTTCTGGCTGGAAGTCGAAACTCCCGACGGAGCCACGCTCGCGCTCGACACCTTTTCGCCGAAGTCCTCGGACCACCCAACCCCTTATCTTGCGCTGGAAACCGACGACATCGAAGCCGAAGTCGCACGTCTCCGCGAAGCCGGCACCGTCATCGCAAAGGAGATCTGGACGAACCAGGGCGAAGACGGCCGCGTCATCTGCAAGATGGCCATCGCCATCGACCCCGAAGGCAACCCCCTGATGCTGCACGAAATCGCCCCCGACCGCGCATAGCCTAGTGTCGCCACGGAATCGTATGCGCTCAGGGACAAGCGGAGGTCGTGCGACCGGAGCCCCAGGGACCGGCGGCGCAGACGTTTTTCCCGCGCACGAGATAGTAGAATCCGTCGCCGGCGGGAGCGGGCTCGGCGTCGCTGGTATTCGTCGTCGCGAGGCCGCAAGCTAGGGCGCCGGCCGCTGCGGTGCCGCCGTCGGCGCGCAGGGTGGATAGCAGATCTCTCGCCACGTCGTAGAGCGTGCCGCTGCCGGCTTGGTCGGCCAAGCTCGGCCATGACAAGTCGGCGACGTCGCCGGTCTTGCCGACATCGAGCGGCGTGACTTCGGCCGGTTCGGCGTAAGCTCCGGCATCTTCCGGGGCGCAGTCGTCGACGTTGACGACCCCGTCGTTGTCCCGGTCGGGAACGGGTAATTGCGAGAGATCGTAGGAATAGAGACCGCGCGCATGCGATCCGAGATAAAGCGTGCGGTTCGTTGCGTGAAGAAACAGGTCGAGCACCACCATCCGCGGCATGCCGCCGTTCATCTCCTGCCAAGTCGCTCCACCGTCATCGGTGAGATACATGCCCAGGTCCGTACCCACGAAGACTTGGCCACGCCACTCGGGATCGGCGATCACCGTATTCGTCGGCACCTGCGGTAGACCGGCGCTGATCTCCTGCCATGTGGCGCCGAGGTCGCTGGTCTTGCGAACGTAGGGAAGGCGATCGCCTTGCCGATAGCCGGTCACCGTGAGATAGGCTTGGCGCGCATCGAAAGGATCGGGAGCGATATCGGTCACCCAGTATTCGGTCCCCGGCGGTGTCACGTCGTTCCAGGTCGTGCCGAGATCGTCGGTCACCCAAACATGCCCGTCGTCGGTTCCCGCCCAGATGATGCGATCATCG
>JALUUK010000754.1 GCA_027021395.1 Acidobacteriota bacterium | reverse complement strand
GGTGGCGTCCACCAGCCGGACATCGACTTCGATCTTCTTTCGACCTCCCACGTGAAAGAAGCTCATGGTCTCGAGCACACGCAGCAACTTCACTTGAAGCCCGCCCGGTAGTTCGCCGATCTCATCGAGAAACAAGGTCCCACCATCGGCCGCTTCCATCAGGCCGGCGCGGGATTTTTCCGCACCTGTGAATGCGCCTTTTTCGTAGCCGAAGAGTTCGGATTCCAACAGATTGTCGGGAATCGCCGCACAATTCAGGTCGACAAAAGGACCCTTTCGACGCTCCGAGCGCTCGTGGATCTCACGTGCGACGATTTCCTTGCCTACGCCCGATTCCCCGAGGATCAACACCGGCAAGCCGGAAGGAGCCAGCCGCTCGAGGAGGCGCAACACCGGGACCATCGCCTCCGAGTTCCATCCCTTCGCGATGGGGCTTGGCCGAACGTGCTCTTCTCTTCGTTTGAGTTGCTGGTTTTCCCTCGCGAGAAGGCGCTTGGCCGCAGCTCCCCGCACGAGCGCATCGAGAACCTCGAGCCGGCAGGGCTTGGTCGCGAAGTCGTATGCCCCGAGTTTCATCGCTTCCACCGCAATCTCGACGGTTGCGTTTCCAGTCAACAAGATCACTTCCGGAGCCAACGGCTCGTCGGCCAGCGAACGCAAGACACCGAGACCGTCGAGTCCCGGCATGCGTACGTCGAGCACCGCGACATCGTAGTCTTCTTCGGCCAAGAGCTTCACGGCCTTCGTTCCGTTCTCCGCTGCGGTCACATCGTGTCCTTTGCGAATCAACTCGCGCACGAGAATGCGTCGCAGAGAGTCCTCGTCATCAGCCAAGAGCACCTTGATCGGTCGCGACCTCTCGGCCGCTCCCTTCGCTACTTCCGTCATGCGATCACCTCGTCTTCTTTTCTTTCCGCATCCGCCGCGGATCGGTACTCGGGCAAGATCACGTCGAAACGCGTTCCTAGGCCCGGAAGAGAAATCACTTCCATTCGCCCTTCGTGCGACTGAACGATGCCGTAGACGACCGCCAGGCCGAGTCCCGTCCCCTTTCCGGGCGGCTTGGTGGTGAAAAAGGGTTCGAAAATCCTCTCGCGCACTTCCGGTGGTATCCCCGGCCCGTCGTCTTCTACGGAAAGCATCACCGACCCCTCATCGCCTCGTGCCACCCGAATCCGAACGTGCCCACCGGCCGACGTTGCATCCGCTGCGTTGAACAAAAGGGCCAACAAGACTTGAACGAGTTGGTCTTCATTGCCGCAGGTCTGCGGTACGTCGTCTTCGATATCCAATTCCAACTCGAGTCCCGCGATCCGTCGATTGTGGCGAAGGAGCCGAATGGTTCGCCGGGCAACGTCGCCGAGATCGCATCCCGTTTCGAGATCCGGAGTCGAGCGAGAGAAGTCGAGCAGGCTCTCGAGAATGTCCTTGCAGCGATAGGCCTCTTCTTCGACGACTTCCGCGTCCGCCCAAAGCTCGAGACGATCTTCGTCGCTGAGCGGGTTGATCAAACGATTCCGCATGGCCTCTGCGCATCCCGCGATCGTCGCCATCGGATTGTTGATCTCGTGAACGATTCCTGCCGCTAGTCGGCCGACGGCCGCCATCTTGTCGGTCTGCGCAAGCGAGCGTTCCATCGCGCGCTCTTCGGTGACGTCGCGTGCAAAGGTGATCACGTGACTGACGTCTCGCCCCTCACCGAGACGCATCGGGACCTTTTCCACCCGATAGACCCTCGGTGGATCTCCTGCGCGACCCTCAATTTCGACGACGCGGGACACTCCCGTCGCAAAGACCTGTTCGTATTCCTCCCTCAGTGCCGCATCCTCTCCGATGACGGAGAAGAGGTTGCAACCGAGCACTTCCCCTCGAGGACGGCCGAACGGACCCGCCTCTCGACCGCGATTCCAGACCATGACTCGGAATGTTCGATCGATGACGTGCAGGGAAACCGGAAGCGTGTCGATGACGGACTGAAAGAGTTCCCGCTGTTGCTCCGACTGACGGTCGGAGCCGGATCCGATAGCCTCTCCCGGCCCTGCCTTGCGCACGAGATCGGCAGCCCACCTCGAGTTCTCGATCGCTGCAGCGATCAAGACTCCGACCTGATGCAATCGATTCCGAAGCCTCTCGCCGATCGGCGTATGCGACTCGACGCGAAGAACGCCTAGCGAAGTGCCTCGGGAAGCTAGCGGCAAGGTCATTCGATAGGCCATTCCACTACGCCCTACCACCGGCTCCCGCCGACGAAGAGCCTCGATATCCTCCTTCTCGAGCAGACCTTCCTCTGCTTGCTCCACGCCCCCCTCCTCACGCCAAGTGATGGCTTCCGCCACATCCCCGGCCGCCTCGTCGACCGAAGCAAGGACGAGCACCGACGCGGAGTGGAGAGAAAGGGTCGATCCGGCGCTGCTCAGCGCGTTCCCGATCAGCGAGACGATGTTGACCGGCCGAATCACGCGCCGAGTGAGAGCCGTCAAGAGCGCGAGCTCCTGGTCTTGAGCGTGCATTCTGGCGCGACTCTCCATCGTCTTCAGCATGCGCCCCAAACGATGGGTCACCTCTTCCAAACATGTTCTCGGAGATATGACTTCGACAAAGGAGCGCTGCAGCAAACAGCTTCGAACATCTCGGGCTCCAAGCGGAACGATCACTAGGACTGCACCATATCCCTCTTCGCGCCACTGCCGGCAAAGTGCATCGATCCGTGCATCGTCGACGCTCCGCCATCGATAGACGAGCACAGTGCTTGTGTGCGAATCGTTCCCGGTATCGTTCTGATCGATCACTTTGAGGGAAAGGCGATCACATGCCTCGGCGATCGTCGAGCGGTATCCACCGAGCCCCGATGTCACTACACAGACCGACTCAGACTCCATCACATACACCTCGCCGAGACACCCCATCGGGAATATGGGTCCCCGGCGCTCATCGGCCAAGCTGACCTGTTTCCAGCCAGATCTTGGAGAAATGGGATCGAGAACATTCTTTGGCCGACATGATGCGCCGAGAGGGTGTTCGCTTGAAGCCGTAGATGTTCGATCCGGTACTTCAAAGTGGCACGGCGCTTGTATCTCCAGCGGTGAGGAGAATTCCATCGTGGACAGCGCCGCCAATAGAGATGATCGCGTCCTGATCGCCCCATTGCTGGCGATCTCCGCCGCCGTCATCGCCCGGGCGCTGTACGAGATCCCCCGACTGGACTTCACTTCCGGACTGATCTATCTGGCGCTCGTGATCATCGTCGCGGCGTGCGGCCCCTATACACTGCAGTTGCCCCGGCTCAAAACGATCTTGTCGCCGACGGACCCTTTCGTTTTCGGCTCGATGATTCTCTTCGGTCCCTGGCTGACGGCTCTGATCGCCGGGCTCGACGGAGTGCTCAGCACACGACGGCACACCTCACGCCGCTGGTCCTGGCTTGCAAGTTTTTCGGTCATGGTGCTTTCGGCCGGAGCGGCCGGCCTTGTCTTCGATGGGCTTGCGCCGAAGGGATTTCGTCACAAGGACGCTTCCGTCGACGAACTCGTTCTTCCGGTTATCACCGCCGCTTTGGTCTACTTCTTAGTCAACACGGGCTTGGTTGCGGGCGTCACCGCCTGGAGACGGCGATGGCCCATTCTCGACCTCTGGAAGCAGAACTATCTTTGGACGAGCATTTCCTTTCTCGCATCCTCCGTCGCAGCCCTTCTCGGATACTCCGCGCAACGCTCTTTCGGCGGCATGTCGCTGCTGGTCGTGTTGCCTCTGGTCGCGACCGTCTATGCATTCTACCGAGCCTACCTGGGCAAGCTCGCCTCTGAAGGTAAGCACATCCGGGAACTGAACCGGCTTCAAGAACAGACGATGGATGCTTTCGCCATGGCGATCGACACACGGCATTCGAGCTTCCGCGGTCATGCGAGAAAAGTACAATTCACCGCAGAAACCATCGCCGAAATCGTTCGCGAGAAATACCCCGAACTTGCAGGCCGGACTCGGCTTGACGACGCCTGGGTCAAAACCGTCAAGGCCGCCGCACTGCTGCACGACATCGGCAAGCTCGGCGTGCCGGATCACATCCTGCACAAGACGACGAAGCTCTCGTCGGCCGAGGAGGAGAAAATGCGGCAGCACCCCGTACTCGGAGCCGCCATTCTCTCTCGAGTGATGCTTCCACGGCCGGTTGCTCCCATCATCAAGTCTCAACTCGAACGATGGGACGGCAAGGGCTTCCCTTTGGGTCTGGAAGGCGCGGATATACCGCTGGAGGCGCGGATCCTCTCGCTCTCGTTGGGACTGGCGAAGATTCGCCAGGGAATCGATGAAAAATCCGCGGCTCGTATTCACCGCTCTTCCGACCGATCCGACGAGGGGCACTCAAAGCCCGTCGACGCTTTGATCTCTTATGTCGCCCGGCACTCGGGATCCGTCTTCGATCCTCATCTCGCCGATCTCTACTGCGCACACGCCGAAGAGATCGAAACGGAGGTTGCTCGAAGGCTCGTGTCTTGGTACGAGAGCCGCGAAACCGATGCCGGACCGTCGGTCGAGGAAATTCGAGTCATCGAGGGCATTCAAAACGCGCAGCGCGAGTCCGGCGCGCTTTTCAACCTCGCGCGTTCACTTGGCCGCACGTTGGACTTCGAAGAAACTCTCGACGTCGTCATCCAGCGTCTCGAAGAGCTGATGCCCTCGTACTCGTGCGCGCTCTACTTGGCCGATCCCGGCGGCAAGGTGGTCAGTGCGCGTCGCGTTCGCGGCGCGCTGGCCGACACGCTTTCCAAGAGTCGATTTGCATGCGGTGAAGGCATCACGGGCTGGGTATTCGGTGCCAATGAGGGCTGCCTGAATGCCGACCCGAGAGTCGATCTCGGCCGCATTGCTGAAGAAGATCCGGCGATACTCAGCGCCGCGGCCTTCCCCATCCACGATCAAGCAGGCCCTCTCGGAGTCGTCGTATTCTACGCGCTCGAAGCCGACGCCTTCTCGCAAGACCATCAGCGCCTCTTTGAAAACATCGCCCCACAGCTCGCGGGTGCGCTTCGTAACGCGATGCTTTACGAAGAAACGCGAGTGACGTCGATGACCGACGCACTCACGGGACTTCCCAACAGCCGGTACCTTTATGCCCAAGTCGAGAAAGAAATGTCTCGCACGATGCGGCGAGGTACGCCTCTTTCGATCGTGGTCTTGGACCTCGACGGCTTCAAGCCCGTCAACGACACGTACGGCCATCAAGCCGGAGATCTGGTCTTGCAACGCATCTCGGATCTACTGCGCCGAGAGTTCCGCTCTGCGGATACCGTATGTCGCTATGCCGGCGATGAATTCGTCGCGCTCCTTCCGGAAACGGATCTCGACGACGCACGGCGCATCGTCCGCCGCTTTCAAGAAATCGCGGAGGAGTACGAGATCCTTCTCCCGAGCGGAGAAAGCGTCAAAGTCGGCATCTCTGCCGGATGGGCGTCTTTCCCCGTCGACGGATCCACGTTTGAAGAGTTGTTGCATCGCGCCGACAAAGAAATGTATCGCGACAAAGCCCGGCGAGGAGCACCTAGCCGTTGAGTATTGCAAGACTCCTGATGACTCATCCCTCTTGAACGGTCATTCCTCTCCCGAAGCGTTCAACTCTCGAGGCAGAGGAAAATGAACATTCTCATCGACCGTCAGAAGCTCGCTGACGGTCGCCGGTCCACGCGCAGAGAGAAAATCGAGCACTTCCTCGACGAGCACTTCGGGAGTCGAGGCACCTGAGGTCACGGCCACACGCTCGACACCATCAAGCCACTCGAGATTGATCTCACTCGCATCGTTGATCCGATACGCCACCGCACCTGCGGAACGCGCCACCTCCGCCAAACGATTCGCATTGGAGCTGTTTTCCGATCCGATCACCAGCACGAGTTCGGCCTCTCCGGCCGCCTCCTTCGCCGCACTTTGCCGGTTCTGGGTCGCGTAGCAGATATCCGCCTTTGCCGGCCCGACGATGGCCGGAAATCTCGCCCGCAAGGCCTCGATGATCTCGGCAGTATCGTCGACCGATAGCGTCGTTTGAGTCACGAAGGCGACCTTCGAAGGATCGGGTACGACCAAGTGCTCGGCTTGCTCCGTCGTGGCCACGACACAGATGTTGTCGGGCGCCTCTCCCACCGTACCGACCACCTCGTCGTGATCCTCATGGCCGACGAGCACGATCGTATAGCCTTGTCGTGCATAGCGCTCGGCTTCGAGATGGACCTTCGTCACCAGCGGGCATGTGGCATCGATGACCCGCAAGTCCCTCGAGCGAGCCTCTCGGCGAACCGCCGGCGCGACTCCGTGAGCCGAGAAGATGACGGTCTTCCCGTTCGGAACCTCATCGAGTTCTTCCACGAAAATCGCACCCTTGTCTTCGAGAGTGGACACGACATGCGAGTTG
>JALUUK010000753.1 GCA_027021395.1 Acidobacteriota bacterium | reverse complement strand
GGTGAACGGACGACGAGAACATCGCCGGTGCCACACCAGAGAGAATCGTGACCAGAGCGGTCGTCGCGATGGCGATGAGCAGCACCCGAACGTCGATCCCGGAGTGAAGCTTGATATGTCCCACCCCTTCATTGCCGAGAAAGGACAAGATCAAGCGTCCCACGAACGGGCCGATCAAGATTCCCAGCACGCCTCCGCCTGCCGCCAGCAGGGCACTTTCGAGAGCTTGCAGGCAAGCGATGTGTCGTCGCGATGCTCCAAGAGCCGCACGAAGTGCCGTTTCATGATGCCGGGAAAGCGCTCGAGCAAGGGACAGATTGGCGGCGTTCAGACAGGCCAAGAGCAGAAGAAGAGCGGTCGCGACGCAGAGAATGAGCATCGGCTGCCGCACGTTGGATTCGAGGTGGGAGTGTCCGCGGCCACCGGGTGCCAGCACCAGAGAGGAAGCGAGGTATTCCTCGATATCCTGTTCGCTTGGACGCTGCGGCCAGTCCTCTCGTTGCATGTCGGAGTGCAGGACGCTTTGGAACCATGGTTGGATTTCGACGGCGGCGCGATCGCGGGTCATGCCCGGCACGAGTCGGCCGAACACATGGAGAAAGCGCTCTCGCGGCTTTTCCAATCGATTGCCGCCGATCGCCAGATCGCTCATCATCAGCGGCAGCCATGCCGCGGGTCCAAGCGCCCAATCGGTGCCGTAGAATCCGGGTTCGGCGACGCCGATGATCGTCATGGGAGTGTCGTTGACTCGAACCGTCCGGCCGAGTACTCCGGGATCGAGGCCGAAGTGAGAGCGCCAGAGATCGTGCGACAGGACCAGAACCGGGTGAGCCCCGGGGTGCCGGTCATCGTCTTCTGCGATCAGGCGACCGAGAGCGGGCTCGACCCCGAGCGATGCAAAGTAGGAACCGGAGACGAGTTCCACCGGGACTCGTTCCGGGTGCACTCCGACAGCCAAGCTGACCTTCGCCCAAGTGCGAGCGAATACGTCCGAGAAGACATCCGCCTGCTGCCGGGCTTGCCGAAACAGAGGGTGCGAAAGAAGAGAACCATACCCACGGGTGCCGCCGATAAAACGCCCGCTCCACTGGATCTGCACCAACCCCCCTGGATCGACGACCGGCAGTTTTCGAATCAGGGCTTGATCGGCCAGAGAGAAGATCGCCGTATTGACACCGATGCCCACGGCAAGAGAAAGCACGATGATCGTTGCCGAAACCGGCGAACTCCCTACTCGCCGAAGTGCCGAACGGAAAGCGCGTTGCAGACCATCGAGCCACAGCCATCGGATCGATTCGTAGAAACGCTCTTGATGATTGGCGATGTTTCCGAAAGCGCGTCGTGCAGCCGCTCGCGCCTCGATGGGATCCATTCCTTCGTCGATCAGCCGGTCGGTTTCGATTTCCAGGTGGGAGTCGATCTCGCGGCGAAAATCGCTGTCATCCCGACGACGAAAGAGCATGGTCAGCTTCTCGTGGGGTCGGTGCTCAGCACACGTCCCATCGCTTCCACGAGGAGATGCCACTTCTCGGTCTCGCGGCTGAGCTGCTTGCGCCCGCTTCGCGTCAATCTGTAGAAGCGCGCCTTGCGGTTGTTGGAACTGATGCCCCAGTCGGCCTCGATCCAGCGTTTGCGCTCGAGACGTTGAAGCGCGGGATACAGGGAGCCGTGATCGACGAGCAGAGCACGGTCCGAGGATTCATGGATCGCCCGAGCGATGCCTTGGCCATGCTGCTTCCCGAAGAGAAGAATTCGGAGGATCAGTACATCCAAGGTCCCCTGCAGCAGGGAAATTCGCTCGTCCGGTTTTCTTTGGGTAGACATCCTACCTAGAGAGTGGCCTGACTTGGGTAGAATGTCAACCCAAAAAAATTTCCTGATGCCCCAGCTTGATTCTCAGTGCGCTTCGTAGCGATCCGAAGCCTCACGGAGCGGAGAGTCTCCAAAGGAGGAATCGTAGGCCGTCGGTTTGGTTGCGAATGGATTCAGAAACAGGGACGTGTCCGGCGTGCCCGGCGTTCGTGTGGTATCGAAGAAGAACCGGGGCGTCGGGCGAGGCGACCGATTGCAGCATGGCGGTCATCTTGCGGGCATGAAGCGGTGCGACGCGGGTGTCGCCGTCCCCTGAGATCAGGAGGCAGGCGGGGTAGGAGGTGTCACTGCGGACGCGATGGTACGGCGAATAGCTACGGAGTACATCGAACTCGTCTTTATCGTCGGCACATCCGAGCTCCGGAACCCAGAACTTCGCCACGGAGAATTTGTGGTATCGGATCATGTCCAAGAGCGGATAGGAACAGATCACCGCAGCGAAGAGTTCGGGGCGCTGCGTCATGGCTGCGGCGACGAGTAGCCCGCCATTGCTGCCGCCGCTGATGGCGAGCGTTTGGGGCGAGGCGAATCGTTCAGAGATGAGGTACTCGGCGGCAGCGATGAAGTCGTCGAATACGTTCTGCTTATTTCGGCGCGTTCCCTCCACATGCCACGATTTGCCGAATTCACCCCCACCGCGTACGCAGGCGACGACGAACACGCCGCCGCAGTCGACCCAGGTCATCGCCGTCGCCGAAAATGAAGGAAGCTGTGGGGAATTGAAACCGCCATAGCCCGTCAGCAGCGTGGGATTCGACCCGCAGCGCTCGATTCCTTTGCGATGAAAGATGAAGGCCGGTACACGCGTGCCGTCTTTCGAGCAAAACCAGTGACGTGAGACCTCATAGCGCGACGGGTCGACTGGGACGTCGACTCGCTCCCAAAGGGTCGGCTTAGAGCAGGAGCTGGAGTCGACCTGGTAGATCCGCGGCGGCAGGTGATATGACGACTTGGAAAAGAAGGCCCGTGAGTCGTTCCATGTGCCCGATACGGCGCTCGAGGTCGCGATCTCGTCATCACCGCTGCAATGAAGGCTCTCGCCGTCGGGAGAAAAGACGCGCAAGATCGACGATACGTCCTTCATATAGGTGATCCAGAGGCATCCGCCCACCGCGGACATCGACTGAATCACAGCGTCCTCTTGGTGTGGAACGATCTCTTGCCACACCGCCTTCAGCCATCCTTCGTCGCACTTTAGGGATTCGAGATCGGTCCGCAAGACGCGTCCTCGTTCCGCGCCCTCGTTGGTCCAGATGAACAGCCAGGGGTCGGCGATTTCAGCAAAGATACGATGAGGACGATCGGTGACCACCGTGTGTATGCGATGGGGAGGATCCATGGTCAGCAAGAAGAGTTGAGTTTGCTCGGCCGCAGAGCCGTGAAGCACCGTCACGAGAAGATCGCGGCTCGGAGGGCTCGAGCGGCAGTACATGATCAATCCCGGCATGCATGTTTCGCCGAAGAGCAGGAGATCACCTGACGCCGGGGTTCCGATATCGTGGCGATAAAGACGCGGTCCCGCACTCGTATGCTTTGCATAGAAGCAAGTCGAGCCGTCCGGAGCGAAGGTTACGGAAAAATAGCGCGTTTTCGGAAGGGAATCCGGAATCGCCTCGCCGGAGGTGGTATCGAGAAAATGGACCGAGATTTCGTCTCGCCCTGCCAATCGCAGGCCATAGGCCAAGAATCGGCCATCGAACGACACGTCGAGAATTTCCACATTCGCCGGGTCAGTTGCTTGCACTTCGCGCGGATCGACGAGAATGGTTTCCTTTCCCGAGGCATCACGCATACAGATCCGAGCGATGTCGTCGAGAGCCCCTCTGTGCGAGTAGAAGAGCGCGTTCTTGCGAACGATCGGTAGGCCGTATCGATCAGCGTGCAGAAGCTCCCGCATGCGCGATGCGATGCGCTTTCGCCCGGGGAGAGCGCCTAGGATCGAGTCGGTGTATTCATTTTGGCGGGCGATCCATGACCTGGTTTCCGGGCTGTCTTGATCTTCTAGCCAGCGGTAGGGGTCCCGGACTTCCACATCGTGAAGCACTTCGACGAGATCTTGTCGGCGGCTTTGAGGAGGAAGAGGCAGATCACGACCGATCCCCCGCGTTTCGGAAGTTTCGTGGAACGGGCTGGAATCGCTCGGTTCTCGGCGCATGCGCTAGGAGTGAGTGGATAGAAATTCATTCTAGCCGACACCGCGCACGAGAAAAAGCAGGCCCGGGCCGACCCGGCTAGGAAAAGCCGGCGCGTACGGCGGCTGTCAGCTTTTCTCCTGCTTTTTCCGGCGAACCGGAATCGAAGGGGGGCTGAGGGTCGTATTCGAGGAAGAGTTGTATGGATCGAGCAGCATCTTCTCCGGCGAGTTCAGCGGCAAGAAGCAATCCAAAGTCGATACCGGCGGTTACGCCCCCGCCCGTGATGCGGTTTCCATCTCGAACGATGCGCTCGGCGACAGGTTCCGCGCCGAAAGCACGTAGCTCTTCTCGGAAGGCCCAGTGGCAGGCGGACTGCGAGCCCCGCAGAAGACCGGCAGCGCCCAAAAGCAATGCGCCCGTGCAGACGGAAGTCACGTAGCGAGCCTGTCGGCCTTGGCGTCGAAGGAAAGCAAGAACGGTTTCGTCTTGCATCAACACCCGCTGGCCCGTCCCACCCGGTACGCAGAGCACATCGAGTGGGGGGCATTCGTCGAAGCCGATGGTCGGGAGGATACTGAAGCCGGAGTCGGTTTCGACGGGATCCGTATTTTTCCAGACCATGTGAATTTCCGCGCCGGGTACACGGCTGAGAACTTGCGCGGGCCCTGTGGCATCGAGCTGGGTGACTCGAGGGTAGATCAAAAAACCGATGGGGATGGATCTTGGCATTGTCGTCTCGGATTCATTCACGCATAGGCTATCATGTCCTGCACTTTCGCAACCTGCTCGAATTCATGGGGTGATCTTGTGCACGGTCTGGAAACCATGCTGGAAGACGTCGAAGCCGGCGCCGTCGTCGTAACCCCGACGCGCCGTTTGGCGAGGCAACTCACCTACGACTTCGATCTGATGCAGAAGGAGCGAGGCGCCGAGACGTGGAGCACCCCGGTCATTCTCCCGTGGCGGCGATGGTTGGCCGATCTTTGGACGACACGACAAGAGATCGGTATCGGAGAACACGATCAGGTCTTGTCAACCGAGGGTCAAGAGATCGCGGCTTGGGAGAGTGCGATCTCGAAATCAGGTCGGGAGGCGGACTTCCTTTTCGACCTTCGCGGGGCGGCGGAACTTGCTCGGAGCGCCTATCTGCTGCATGGGGACTGGGGTATTCCCGAAGATTCGCCTGGGGGGTTCGTCTCTCCGGAGGTCGCAGCCTACCGCCGCTGGGCCCGCGCCTACCGAGAGATCGCCTCGAGTGCGGGATGGGTCGACTCCGTGCAACTCGCGAAGGAACTGACGAGCATGGCGAATGCCGGCACCGTCAGCTTGCCGAGCCGTGTCTACTGGGCGGGGTTCGATCGCTTGACGGCTCTCCAAGAGCAGTGGATTGTGCTTTTGAGGCGGCATGGGGTAACGGTCGACTTTTGGCGTCCTCAGAAGCAGCCGGAACGCTGTGGAGTCGTGGCGTTGCCGTCCGCGGAGGAAGAGATTCGTGTCGCCGCTCTTTGGGCAAAACAGCGTCTTCTCGATCGGCCGCAAGCACGAATCGGCATCGTCGTGCCGTCGCTCGATGCCCGCCGCGCGGCTGTGATTCGCACTTTCGAAGAAATCTTTTCGCCTCGCCGTCGACTGCTCGATCATGATGCGCCGGAAGCCCCGTTCAATGTTTCGTTGGGGGAATCGTTGCTCGATGAGCCCGTCGTGCATTTCGCTTGGAGTGTTCTCCAGTGTGGAGAACAGTTCGTTCCGGAAGAGACTCTCAGCGCCATCCTGCGCTCGCCTTTCCTAGAAGGGGCGGAAGAGGAGCGCGCAGGCCGCGCTCTGCTGGCACGTCGCATACGCGAGCGCGGAATGGCAGCGATGAGTCGAGAAGATGTGGCAAGGTGGGCTAGGCGAGGTAGAGGCGAATCGAAGGTCGCCGCGTGTCCCGTGGCGGCGCGTCTTTTTGAAGCATGGGAAGCAGTGCATCGTCGCTTGCCGGAATCGTGGGCGCCGGCACTCTGGGCTACTTACTACTCCGACGTGCTACGCGCTATCGGATGGTCTCAAGAGGCGGCCCATTCCGACCGCAGCGCCCAGGCTCGTGCTGCATTTGGCGAAGCATTGTCGGAATTCGCCGGTCTCGGAGCCGTTCATTCGCTGCTTGCGATGCATGATGCTCGACGTTCTTTCGGACGGATCATCGCCAACAAGATCTTTCAGCCGAAGACGCCGCAAGAGGCTCCGATTCAGATTCTCGGCCTTCTCGAAGCAAGAGGGGCTCACTTCGATGCCCTTTGGGTCATGGGCCTTGGAGACGATGTCTGGCCGACTGCTCCCGAGCCCAATCCATTCGTTCCGCTTACGCAGCAGCGCGAACATTCCGTTCCGGAATCCGGCGCGCCCGGGATGCTGGAATCGGCACGTATTCGC
>JALUUK010000752.1 GCA_027021395.1 Acidobacteriota bacterium | reverse complement strand
ACTCGAACGGGAGCACGGATCGTTGATTCGCGCGATGATCGCGCTCAAGCGCAGCCGCCGTCCTTCCGGAGGCCCTGCCGGACCTTCGGGAACGCTGACCTCCTTCGACGACGGCCTCCAAGAACTACCTCTTGCGCTTGGACGATCGCAGGCCATCGATCTTCGCTGCGGATGTGAAGTGCGTTCCATCACAGCCCGTAAAGCGAGCGGATATCGGCTGCAAGTGGATGACGACGAGATCGATGCGGATGCCGTCGTTCTCGCTTCGGAAAGCTGGAATAGCGCTTCGCTGATCGCCCCGCTTGCCCCGGTCGCTGCGCGTGAGCTTGCCGCCATCCCTACGCCTCCGGTCACGGTGGTCGCCCTCGGTTTCGCACCGTCGATGCGTGACGCCGCACCGACGGGCTTCGGCGTGCTCATACCTCGCGGAGAAGGCTTCCGCATTCTCGGCTGTTTGTGGGATTCTCATCTCTTCCCCGGCCGAGAGCCGGAAGGACATCTGCTGCTGCGTGTGATGCTCGGCGGTGCCGTCGATCCGCAAGTCGCCGACCTCGACGATGACGAAGTCATGCAAACCGTGCTCGAAGATCTACGTCGCTTGATGCCCCGACTCGGAAAACCGCTCTACAAGCAGATCATTCGCTGGGCGCGAGCCATCCCTCAGTACACGCTCGGGCACGCTGCGCGCCTACGCTCGATCGATGAAGACCTCGCACGACATCCCGGGATTCATCTCGCAGGAAATGCTTGCCGCGGAATCGCGTTCACCAAGGCCGCCACCGCGGGCGCGCGTTCGGGCAAGGAAGCCGCACGCCGGCTTCTGGCGTAGTCCCCACCCATGCGACGTCGTCGATCCGACTTGGAAGCTCTTGCGGTAGAGCATTCGCAACCTCGCAG
Source organism: Acidobacteriota bacterium (assembly GCA_027021395.1). Classification (GTDB taxonomy): domain Bacteria; phylum Acidobacteriota; class Polarisedimenticolia; order J045; family J045; genus JALUUK01. The sequence continues at coordinate 5,542 of JALUUK010000752.1, read as the reverse complement.
GCTCTCGACGAGGCGGCCACGGCAGGGGCCTCGCTCGTGTGTCTTGCCGAGTCCTTGCTGCTAGGATGAAGGGCATGAGCGACGACAAGATCACCCCAGCCGCCGAACGAAAACCCGACGACCTCCCCCACCACAGCGCGTCTCGTTTCGCACCGTTTGCGATTGCGCTCGCCGGACTTTGGATCGGCCTCGGCGCCTATCTCAAACTCTTTCACGGCTCACCGGCGGACTTGCCTCAAGTCGTTCAGGATCTTCCGTTGGCGCGCGCACTGACCTATAAGATCGCGATCTCGATCGAATTCGCACTGCTCGTGCTGGCCTTGACGCGACCGCGCTGGGCTTGGCCGTTGCTGACCGGCGCACTGCTGACCTTCGATGCCATCTTGATTCCCATGGTGATCGCAGGCGTCGAGAGTTGCGGCTGCGGCGGCAGCGCCATCTCCATCCCGCCGATTTTCATGCTCTCGGTGGATACGCTGCTGCTCGTATTGATGCTGGCCCTCAAGCCTTGGAACCTGCGCCGCTCTGATCGCATTCCGGCGGCTGCGGTCGGCCTTCTCCTGCTCGTGGCCTTGACCCTGCCCTGGATGTGGAACCGTGAAGCCAAGCCGCCCGCGAGCAGCGACCCCGCGGCCGACATCTCCGAGCAACCGGCGAATCAGTACCTTTCTTTGGACGTCGAGGCGTGGGTCGGCTCTCAGATTGCCGATGTCCCGCTAAGCGATTGGATCGACCTCGACGCTTTGCCGAAAGACGGGCTTTGGATCTTCTATCGTGACACCTGCGATCATTGCGCAGAACACCTTTTCGAGTTGAGCTTCGAAGACGACGGCAGCCGCCCGATCGTTCTGCTGCAAATCATCGACGCCCACGATCAGCAACCCAAGGTCGTCGAGGTCTTGCCGGAAGGCGAGCATGTCACCCACCTCGTGCTGCCCCGGCATATCCAGTGGGATGTAACCACTCCGGCCGACATGACTGTCGAGGATGGAAAGATCGTCGCTGCACGTGAAGGCATCGGACAGCACTGATGCCTCAACCCCTCGATCCATCGATGCCTGCTTTTCGAACTCTACTCGATCAGGCATTCGAAAGGATTGCGGCACATATCGACTCTCTTCCGACGCAGCCGGCGGGATATGTCGGCGATGGCGACGATCTCGCCGATGCCCTGCGGGAAGATTGGCCGAAAGAACCCATCCCCTTCGATGCCGCATTGGAGCTTTTCTTCGGCAAGGCTCTTTCGAAGACGTACAACACCGCCGGTCCCGGCTACTTGGCCTATATTCCCGGAGGCGGTCTCGTCCATGCTGCGCTCGGCGATTTCATTGCACAGATGGTCAACCGCTATTCGACCGTATGGCTCGCCGCCCCCGGTCTCGTGCAGCTCGAAACGAATGTTCTCCGTTGGTTCTGCCGCGTCGTCGGCTTTCCCGAACGCGCGCTCGGCCTGCTTTGCTCCGGCGGTTCGCTAGCTACGCTTTCGGCGGTCGTTTCCGCCCGCGAGAAGATGCTCGGCTCCGATTTTTCTCGCGGCATGATCTACACCTCCGACCAGGGACACCATTGCATCGGGAAAGCCGCGCGTATCGCCGGCTTTCCTGTAGAACGAGTACGAGTCGTTCCCTCCGACGATGCATTCCGAATCAACTGCGATCGCCTTGCCGAGATGATCGAAGAGGATCTGCGCGACGGTTTTCGCCCATTCATGATCGCAGCCAACGCGGGTACGACGAACACAGGAGCGATAGATGACCTGCCGCGCTTGGCGCAGATGGCGAAGGAGCGAAAGCTCTGGTTTCACGTGGACGCGGCCTACGGCGGTTTTTTCGCGCTCACTCGGCGAGGGAAGCAGCGACTGCGCGGAATGAATATGGCAGACTCGATCGTGCTCGATCCGCACAAAGGCCTTTTCCTTCCTTATGGTACGGGGTGCCTGCTCGTACGCGATCCATCGGATCTCGAACGTGCTCACGCGCTTTCCGCCGAGTACATGCCTCCGATGCAGGTCGAAGACGGTCGCTACGACTTCTGCCAGATGGGACCGGAGCTGTCGCGCGACTATCGAGGGTTGCGGCTGTGGCTTCCGCTGAAGACGCTCGGCTTCGAAGCTTTTGCCAATGCGCTAGACGACAAGTTGGACATCGCTGAATATGCCGCGGAAGAACTTTCGCGAATGGACGACTTCGAAGTGCTCGGCGAGCCACAGCTCTCTGTCGTCGCCTTCCGCTGGAACGACCGGAGGCTTCCGAAGTCGTCACTCAATGCGGCCAACAAGGAAGTGCAACGCCGGGTGAACGCTCGCCAACGCGTCATGCTCACCGGGACGATGCTCGGAGATCGCTACGTTCTCCGCATTTGCGTGCTGCATCTTAGAACCGACCGCGCGAGGGTCGCCATGGCCCTAGAAGACCTCCACAGCGTCGCCTCGACTCTTGCGAACGACTTCGGAGCGTAGGTCTAGCCCGATGTCTTCGTGAGATCTCCTCGCAAGAGTGCCCTTGTTGCGGGGCCTCAAGAATCATCCGGACTAGGGTTCGGCCGCTCGAGCTTGATGCGGTAGGGAGAGTCGGGAAGTTCGACACGTGGAGATACGGAATCGATCTGGAGCGTCGTTCGTCCGGAGGGCTCGTTTTCGGTGATGATGCGAAAAGGCATGCGAAAACCGAGCAGATCGCGATGATCGGCGTACCTCGCCGAGATGGGAACCTGCACCGCGCCCCCGCCGGCGACCATCACGGTCTTGGAGGCCAGAACATCGCCGTTATCTTTTGCAATGGAAAGCGTCATCTCCGGGGTGTCGGGGTTCTTCAAGCGCAACACCCAGGCATCACGCCCGTCGACCGAAGACTCTTCGACGACTTCCACCGTTTCGAAAGTTCGCCTCCAATCTGCGAATGCAATCGACATATGGCTTTGCTGCGCCAATCGCAGTTCCATTCCACTCAAATTCTCGCTCGGTTGAAAGCTGGACTCCCTCGCAGCATAGTCTCCGTCGAGCACGCTGATCTCATAGCCGAAGTTCCCGAAATCGACCTTCGTCCGCTGCCGGTCGTCTCCTTCGATGATTCCTTCGAAAGTCCCCTCTAGACCGGCTTGGTGAATTCTGACTGTGCCGCTCAAACGCAGCGGAGTCGCCTTCAGATACGCCGCGCTGCGCTCTGCGACTTTGCGCAACTTGAAGATCTCATCGACGCTCGGCAGATCGACCGGTTGGGCGTCGTCTACGCGCGGCAACTCTTCTTCGACTTCGTCCGCACGATAGTGAGTCATGCCGATGATTCTCCCCGCGTCGTCCTTGCGAAAGAGCACGCTCAGTTCCGGCTTGATGCGAAAGGTCCACTTCCCTGCTTCATCGCCGTCTTTCGGGGGATCGAGGTGAACGACCATCTGCTCCGGAATATCCATGGCCAGCCGCTTCGCATCGATCACCACCGTGATATCGCGGTCGAGTTTTTCGGAATGGTACGTTCCGAGATAGGGCTCGAGCTTGTCGAGAGGAACCGGAGGCTCGATCTCGACGCCTTTGCGCGGAAGCTCGAAATCGTACCCGGCCTGATGAAGGCGCATGGAAACCACCCTCCCTTTTGCATCCCGTTCGAAAGATACCTGAATCGCCGCCGGAGCCACTTCAAAAGCCCGTTTGCCCTCGGCGTCCGCAGGCTCGAGCAGGTAGTTCATCTGGCCGGGAACATCCACCGCGAGCCGACCATCGGTCACCGACACGGTAAATACGGCGTTCTTGAAAGCGGCGAAGTTCGCGATGTACTCTCCGGTCAATTCGGACCAGTTCTTCTCTTCGCCTTCTCGTGCGTCTTGCGTGTCCGCCCCGGAACTCGTATCTCCTTCCTCGTTCTTTTCGGGATCCAAGAGCGCATTCCACACGATCGACCGCGCACTCTGCTGCAGCGGGGAATACGAGACGTTCATCAGCAGAGCGAAACCGATCTTCTCCTCGGGGATCAATGCGACCTCGGCGGCGAAACCGTCGATGTTTCCTCCATGTTCGATTTCTTTCCTGCCGCTCCACTCACGAAGCATCCACCCCAAGCCGTAGTCGACACCCTCGGCAATCGTGATCTGCGGAGACCAAGTCTCCTGCAACGTCTCGGGACGGATGAGCTGCTTGCCCTGCCACCGACCGCCGGCCAGTAGGAAACGCAGCCATTGGGCCATGTCCTCGGCGTTGGAATTGATCGCGCCGGCGGGCGCGATCGTGTCGAGAACGCGCATTGGACGGCGCTTGTGGATTTCGTTTTCTTCATCCCACTCATAGCCGAGCGCTGCATTCGGACTCTTCTTCGTCCTTTCGACCGAGATGTTGGTGTCTTCCATACCGAGCGGCTCAAGGATGCGCTTTTCGAGCAGACGACCCCAGTGCGTATCGGCGGCCGCAGCACCGGCCATTCCCGCAGCGAGAAACATCACGTTGTTGTAGTGAAAGCCCTTGCGGAAGGCGGCCCATGGCTCTGCCGCATTCGCCGTAAGAAGGATCTCTTTCGATGGAACACCCCCCCCGGCCCAAAGAATGCCCATGCGCGCAAATCCGCTGCGGTGCGCGAGAAGATCACGCAAGGTCAATTTCGCCGAATCGTCTTTCGTATCGAGCACCGGGTGGAAATAGGGAAGGAATTCGGCGACCGGATCATCCCAACCCACCTTACCCTCGTCGACGAGCATGCCGAGAAGGGTTGCGGTAAAAGCCTTCGTCGTCGAGCCGATGGCAAAGAGCGTCTTCGGCGTCACAGCCTTCCCCTTTTCCATGTCCGCCACGCCGAAGCCCCGCGTCAGCAAGACCTCACCGTCCTTGACGACGGCAATGGCCATTCCCGGAATATGGAGTTGACGGCGCTGGGCCTCTAGAGAATCGACCATCGCATCAAGGCGAATCTTCAGGCCGTCGTCGACGACGGCAACGTGGGGCGCGCCTTCGCTTCCGGCACCCGGCGCCATTGCTACGCTCGCGGATGAACCAGCCAGGAGAAGACAAAACAGCACCATAGCGAAAGATGCCCGGCGCTCCTTCTTCGAATCCCGACTCCGCCGCATGTGGGCGAAAATCGCCTCGAACTTTGCTCGTCGCATGGATACCTCCTCTTTCGATGTCGGCGCTCGCGGCCTCTCGCCTCTGCGTTCCAGGCCGAGTTCGTAGAATCTCCGTCCTTACCGCGAGTTGCGCGCAAGACAGTAACGTCACAGCCGTCCCGACGAGTTCAACGCCTCACGCGTCCGACGGCTTCCCGCAAACACACCGGCGGTCTCAAAGACCGAATGAGCGGCACAACGTGGCGCGAAGAATGTTAACGCGAAAATGACCGCATGCGGACACACCTGTCCGGCCCGCGAGCACCACGTTTTTCCGCGCCACGCTTTTCCCGCCCAACGCCCCGAAAAACAGCCACCAAGCTCAACGGTCGGCACCCCTTGCGATTCCGGGACGCTCGTGCTCGCACTCTGAGCTTTTTCCGGGCTCAATGGTCCTATGAACTTTCCGAAGGTGCGCATCGAAGATATTCCTCGTGAGGACTTCGTTCCTCGCTAT
>JALUUK010000751.1 GCA_027021395.1 Acidobacteriota bacterium | reverse complement strand
CGGCGCGCCGCCCAGGCCGCCAGGAGGCTCCAGGACGTTCCCCGGATCTCCTCGGGAACCGAAGCGAGCACTTGGCGTGCGCGCGCCGCTCGGTCGAGCGCCGTATAGCGGGCCGCCGTCCTCATCAGAGCCGCCGCACGAACCCGGACCAGCCCCGGCGCGGCAGCGAGTAGGGCGGAAAGCACCCGGGGATCGTCTTCCATTTGGTGGCAGATCTTCGTATCGATGGGCCATTGCCGTTGCTCGAGCAGAGAGACAGCGTGTTCGATATCGCTCGGATCGATCTCTTCGAGCGGCGCACAGACCTTGCGATGAGTCTCTATGACGAGCTTGCGCAAGACCCGCCTTTCCGCGGCCGACGTGCGGGCTTTGTCGGCCATGGCCGAGAACTCGCGTTCGCGCCCAAGCATCCGGCCTGTGCGCCGTGCCAGATCGCGAACTTTGGCGGAAGGGTATTTCGCAGAGCCGCGAATGGCTTTGGCCTTCGCGCTCGAAGCCGGCTTGCGCGCAACCGGTGCGTTTTTCTTTGCGCTGCGCCCCGCACCGACTTTCGGGCGGGGGGAAACCTTGCTCGGTGATACCTTTCGCGTGGTCGTGGACGCCGCTCGTCTTTCGACCTTGGCAAGAGCTCGACGCATGCCGTCCAAGCGCTCGATGATCGCCGGATCGGTGGCAAAGCCACGGCCCCCCGCAGAGGCCTTCGCAGCTCGCTCGATCTCGTCCGCGAGCCGAAGAGCAAGCGACGGGTCCGCCGTCCCCCATCCCCTCCGCTTCCGTGCAGCCGGCAGGCGGTGGACCAAGCAGGAGACAGCCTCGGGCACGACTTCCCGGACGAGATAACCCCGCCACTGATCTTCGAGAAGATCCGGTGAGAAGAGCTTGGTCCCGCACTCGGCGGGCATACCTCCGAGCGGCTGCCACATCTCATGGAGCACACGTCGCAGCGCCACGAGCGCGGGCTGGCTTTCCAGCCACGCGGTGCGCACCCAGAAGGACCAAAGATCGTGGCGCGCCGCCTCCGCATCTTTTGCCGCAACCGCTGCGAGCCCTTTTGCGGCCACCGTGGCGATCAACGACTCCACGCGATCTTGTCGAACCGGCGGAAGTACCGGAGTGACGTCTCGCCACTTCGATTCTGTGATCAAGTCCAACAGGGCGAGGCCGGCATCGACGGCCGCTGCTTTGCGATCGAGAGCCCATTCTCGTTGATCGTCGCTCCGTCGCCCGCAGGCGCCACCCGCCGCTAGACGATCGGCGGCGCGCACGACTTCGGCTACGCTTCGCTCTTTGGCCGCGCGATCGCCGCTCGTCCAGGCCGAGAATGCACGAGCGCGAACCGCGAGACGGCCGCAGCGCAGCATGGGATCGCAGTCGGCAGCGGAAAGGCTCTCGAGATGGAGGCAGCGGCGGGGAAGTTTTTCCATTGCGCTCTTCCAAGCGCCCTCCTGAACCTTTCCCGAGAAGATCGCGTGCGCATCGGCTTGGCGAAGGGGCTGCACCGTCTTGCGATCGGCTGTCGCTTTGCCTCCCGGAAAACGAATCGCCGAAGAGGTCTCGATACCCAGAACAAGAACCACGAGCACCGCAGCGGCCGTTCGTATGGAAGTCATCGACCTCATGGCGTTCCCCCTTCGACACGAAAGAGAGGATCTTCCGCGATCAGGGCGTCTAGCGCATCTTGAGCCTGATCGGCCGTTATGGCGCCTGAAGCCATATAGAGCGACGCTGCACGATCGACGGCGGCGAGCCTGTTCTTCAGCTGTGCCAGCAATCCTGGAGAGGACGTCCCCTTCGCCGTCACGGCATCCAACTCTTCAAGGGCCTGTTGCGCCAGACGATCCGCTTCGCGCGGACGAGCACCTTGAGCGACGACTTGACGTTTGAGCTCAATCAGGCGTTCTCTTTCATAGACCGCGAGTGCGGGAAGCTGCTCGGCAAGAGAGGCCGCGACGTAGGGATACGACTCGGCATCCTTTTCTTGCTCGAGCAGCCAGTAGACGGCTTGGCGCGCACCTCGTTGCTCGATCCTCTGGTTCAGCCTTTGTTCGAAGCGGCGCTCGGCCGGATCGGTGCGTACCGCACTCCAAAGCGCCGCTGTGATCAATAGCGCGGCGATGCCGCCTGCAGCGATGGTCGCGTAGCTTCGCCAGTTTCTTCTCGCCTCGGTCCCAAGCTGCCGTTGCGCTTCTCGGCGCGCGTCCCGCAAGATCGGTTCGGCTTCTTCCTCGGCGCCGAGACGGATCGCTTCTCGGCAGGCCGCCACCGCCGCAAGAGGATCTCCTCTCTCCACGCTCTCCTTCGCTTCCAGTAGAGAGTCGTCGATGCGTCGACGAAGCCTCGCGACTGCATCGAGGGCACGCGTGACTTCGGGTAGGTCCATGGGTCGCCCGGCGGATTCCCATTCGAAGAGCACGCCCTCGATCGTCGGCAGGTGGTCGGAGGCCAGTACGCTCCCGAGCGTGATGCGCAAGGGATCAGCCGCGGAGTCCGGTGGGACGGCGCGCGCACCCTCGGCTCCCGTGCAAAGCGCCGAGACGGCAGCCATGGCCTCTTCGTCGCGCGCACGCAACACGTCGAAATCTTCCGTCACCACCGACCATCCCGCCGCGGCGATTCCGCTTTCACCGATGATGATGCGATCGGGGGCGAGTTGTCCGTGAGCGCGCCCCATGCGGTGATAGCGGCGCACCTTGGCTTGCAGTTCTTCGAACATGCCGACGCTCGGGGGCCGCCCGGCCGCCAGTCTTTCCGAGAGCATTTCGCCCGGCGGTAGTTCGTCGACCACCACCGAGCCGAAATTCTCGTCATGGAGAATCCGGCGATGAGTTCCCCAAAGCGTGGCAGCTTCCCCATCGAGCAGCGGTTCGGTCGCCACCGCCGACAGCAAGTAGCAGACGGCGAAACCGCGCCCCGGCCCCTCGGCCAGAACAGCCTCGAGACCGGAGACCGCATCAAGGATGCGCCGCACCTCCCAGGTCTCGGCTAGCCGATCTCCCACTTCGAGAATCGGTGCCGTCACGGCACTCATCAAAGACCTCCTCAACGCACGGCGCTCGTGGAGGGAAACGCTGCGTATCGGAGATCAATATTGTGCGTGCCGCCCTATCGGGCTATCGACGAAGCCTGAGATGGCGCAAATCCGCTCGCTTTTCCCGTCGGCGGCAAGAGCCATGCCGCCCGCAGCGCCGTCCCTTCGACTGCGGGCCGAATCTCCACCTCGAGAAAACCCGCCACGCGCCGAAGATCCGGCATCGTCCCCACGCCTAGCACTTTCCCGCGTCCACGAACGAGATCGATCAAGGATGCACGATCAAAATCATGTGCGTGCGCGCGATCGCTCTTGCCGATGGCGACCCGCGGAAGGCGTTCCTGCAACGCGAAGTCCAAGCCCGGCGCCGAAGCGATCCCGACAAAGACGACCGGCGCCCCATTTGCGCCCGAAAGCGCCTGAATCTGTCGGGCCAGCGGTTCCGAGCTTCGATATCCAGGAAGATCCTCTCCGGCGATGCGAAGAGCTAGGCATGCCGCGATCGCCGACAAAGCCAAGAGCGCGCAGAAACCTTGCCGCCCCCGCCGACCGCGGATCCAAGATGAGATTCCCTCCCCGATCCACAGCGAGAGCACCGAAGAAACCGGAAGTACGTAGAGGTACATTCGGCTCGTAGAGAGCGTAAAAACCAGCAGCGAAGTGATGAGCCAAGCTCCCAGAAAAAGAGTACTCACCGCGCGCCGGTCCATCTGAGATGCTCCATCCGTCTCCGATCCCCGTCGTCCGCCGCTCGGCAAGGACCAAGACCGCGCACCAAAGAGCGCCACCAAACCCCAGGGTAGTGTTCCCAAAGCGAGCGTGAGCGCCGGCAGCCAAAAGGGAGCATTGCGTCTCATGGCCGATGACGAAACGCGACCCACCACTTCTTCGAGCAGGAAGATCTTCCAGCGTTCCGGTTCCTGCACGACCATGATGAGATACCAGGATGCAGCCACGCATGCCGCGACGACGACGACGGGTCGCAGGAGGATGCGCTCCCCGGCGGCAGGATCGAGGCGCGCTCGCCAACAGATCAACAATGCCGGAACCAATAGCAGAGCCGGCGGCCCTTTGATCAGAAAAGCAACGGCTGAAGCCAGCCAAAAGCCGCGAATCGTCCACTGCCGCTTGGAAGCATCCACCATTGCGGCTACGGCGAATAGAGACGCTGCGCCCATCGCCGACGAAAGAAAAGGATCGGTCGTCAGCAAGTTGCCGCCGATGAAAGGAAGCAGGCTCGTCCCATGCACCACTGCGATACAGAAGAGATCGAGACGCGAGGCTCCGCGCACTGCGCCGATCCGCAGCACTACGAACAACCACAGACCGAAGGTGAGACCGACTCCGATCCGTGCCCCCCATGCATCGAAACCGAGCCCTAGCATCCCTAGCGCAGTGATCCAGTAGGTGATCGGAGGTTTGCTCAGATGGTCTCTGCCGTCGAGCTGCGGAGTGAGCCAGTCCTGCGAGATGACCATGACGCGGGAAATCTCGGCGTAGCGCCCCTCGTCCGGATCCGCGAGTGGGCGGGTGCCGATCCACGCCGTCCCCCACAACAAGCAAAGAACGAGCGCAAGTACCCAATGGCTCCTTCGTCGTGATCTCCACATAGCGGCTGCTCACCTCGAGTCGGCCTGCACTGTAGAAAAACGCGGCCTAGAGACAGTCTAACCACCGATGGGTAGACTGGTCCCGCATTCCAACCGAAAACGAGGAACGTGACTGTGATCGCTGGTCGACTATGTCTCGGAACGCTCGCGAGCTTGGCTTTCGTCCTGCTCGCCCTGTCGCTCGCTTGCAGCGTGAAAGAACGGCAGGAGCCTGCCCCGTCCCCCCCATCCGCAGGCGATGTCGCACCGCGAGCGCTGATCGAGGCAAAGTCCGGTCAGCCGACACGACGTTCCTCGAAGAGCGCCGGCACGAGTCTTCCGGAACCGCCCTGGCCGAGCACTTGGCGCATGCTCGAACGAGGCACGGTCGGGAGCGAAAATTTCCCCCTCGTCTGGTATCGCTTCGACGCCGGGTCGGTCACCCCTGCGGAAGCCGTCGACGCCGCGCTCGTCGCCATCGAAACTCTCGATCAGCAGTGGTTTCTCAACGAAGCTTCGCCCTCGAGCGACGGGGAAACGGCTATCGGCCAGGCTTTCAGCCTGAATGTCCGCATGACGATCAAAGCCGCGAGAAGCGGAGACCACACGGTCGTACGGGTGCATATCGAACCTCCAACCTAGAAGTCCGTGCCTTCGACGGGAGCGTCCGCCTCGAGCGCAAACCAAGTGCGCACCACCGCATGGGCACGTGAGATGCGCTCGAATGCTGCCGTCCAACCCTCAGGATCGTCGCCCGCCAAGAAGGAAGCTTGCGCTCGGCGAAGACTGTTCTTCGCCCGCCCGTAGAGTCGCGGATCGCCGTCGGAGAGGAGCCGTCCGGCGAGGTGTAGATGAACGCGCGCCGCAGCCCAATGCACGCGGTCGTCGAGAATTCCGACCGCGCGCTCCAAAGCCGAAGTCCCTGCTGCAAGAACGAAGGATGCCGAGCTATCGAGCCGATGACAGAAGCGCTCCACGTCGGCGGCCGCCGTGCAAACCTCGACGAACGCCGTCGCATCCGCAGCGGCCTCGGCGTGATCGAGCGCGCGACGCCGCCATTCTCCTCGCTCGCCTTGCGGCACGACTCCCAAGAGCCGTCGATACGCCGCAACCCCCGGTTCCGCCTGAAAAACCTTCCAAGCCGCATCGGCGGCCGCATCGTGCCGATCGAGTTGCGCGAGCACCTCGATGCGCAGATCCTCGATTTCGACGCGGTCCGGCCCACGGGTCTTGCGTGCCCCCCGATCGATCCAATCGAGGGCTTCCGCGTTTCTTCCCTGCTCCACCAAGTGCCGCGCAGCCGCTAGGACTTCCTCTCCGTGTTCACCTTCCGCACTGCAGAGCGCGAGGAAAGCGTCGAGGTCTTCGCGCGCCTCCGCGCTTTCCCGCAAGGCGCGGCGAACCCGGGCGAGAAACGGATCGGCATGGGAGGTCTCGCCGTCGGCCCCGAGTCGAGCGGGGCGGGATCGCAAGCGCTCGTCGATCATCGGACGCAGCAAGCCTTCGAGCGCGTCGAGTCCCAGCTTACCCAAAGCGGAGCGCGCCTCGAGGATCAACCCTTCCGAGAGCAGGCCCTCATCTTCCATCAACCAGCCGAAGATCTCCCGCGCCAACGCCTGTCGGTCGCGCCCCTCCACCTTCGCCCAATACCGGCACCACCGAAAGAGGATCTCGCGGACGACGCCCGTGAGCGCGCCTTCCCGGTCGTCCACATCCTCGACACGGTGCCATGCCATCCACGCCATTTCTCCGAGAAGATCCAGCGCCTCCTCCGGATGACCTCCGCTCACCAAGCGACCGGCGGAATCCGCAATATGACGCAAGTCGGA
>JALUUK010000750.1 GCA_027021395.1 Acidobacteriota bacterium | reverse complement strand
CCACGTTGGGTTAGATGAGGCGAATGCCCGTCCGGGCTGCGGCGAGAACGGGGCCGGGTACGGCCTTCGATACGGCGAACTCTTCCGGAGTGAGGCACAACGGCCGAACCGGACTCGTCGATGCCAACAACCCGCGAACCAACCCCATGCGTTCGGGAATGGAAATCCCGGAAAAGCGTTGCGAGACGATCAGCAGACCCGGCGCATGGTCGTCGGCGCCGGCTGGTCGATCGGGAGGATCGAAGACGTCGACTCGCTCGGGCGCAAAGGTCTCGCGAATCAGCGGGAGAACCTCCCGCCTGACCCATTCCACGGTCGGATGCCCCGCAGAAAGCGGAGCGAGCGGTGCCTTGATTCCGGATGGTTCTCGAGGTTCCTGCACAGTCCCTGCCTCCCGGCTCGGATGCCTCACGATGCCTTGCGCCGAGAACGATCCCGCTGCAAAGGTTCGTGCGCAAACCGCGTCAGTGTACGCGGCAGTGCCTATTCCCGATAGTCGAGCACGCGCACATCGTAGGTCGCAACCTCTTCCGGCGCTCCTGCAAGCAGCACCTCGAACGCACCGCTTTGCCCGGGCACGAGGCGCTCGGGCTGCACCCGAGCGGTTCCGGTAGCCACGACTGTCGTCGTATCATCGCGACCTTCCGCCGTCACGAGAATCTCTTCTAGGGGAACCGGACCGACATTGCGTACGATACCGCGTACGATGAAGCGGCGACCGTCCTTCTCGAACTTGTAGGAGACGACATCGACGAGTCGCGGCAGGCCGCGCTCGCGCAATGCCGAAACCACCATCGGATCCCAACCTGCCAATTCGAGCGCAACGACTGCCTCGCGATCGGCCTCTTCCGCACGACCTGCGGCCTGAAGAAGAAAGGCGCGCAGTGCGTGATAGTCGGGCAGACCCGCGATCTCGGGACTTTCCAGCGCGCGATCGACGTGCTCGAGTGCCGCTTCGTTCTGACCGACCCTTCCCAGACACTCCGCAAGAACGGCGTGAGCTTCCGCCTCCTGCTCCTTGTCGAGCAATCCTTCGAGACTCTTGCGCCCTTCGCGAATCGCGCCCTCGCAGTCTCCGGCTTGCGCGAGATACGCCGCGTGGATCTGCCGTCCGCCGGCAAAAGTCGGATCGATAGACCGCATGCGCTCGACGATCGCTTCGACTTCGCGGTAACTTCCGCGCGACCATGCCACCTCGGCGGCCTCGAGCAGCAAGGGAAGCGAACCCTGATGTACGCCGAGTGCCTTACGCACGAGGGTTCCGGCTCGCACCAAGTCGCCCTGCTTTCGGTGGCCGCGCACGATGCGCGCCAAGTCCTCGGGCGAGAGATCGTCATGACGCCCGTCCGCGAGATTCTTTTCGATGCGAAGCGCCCGCTCGAGCACGGGCCCCACCTCTCGCGCCGGCACCGCGAAATTGATGTTCTGCCCCTCCGTCAAAGTCAACGAGCACACCCCGACGATCCGTCCCTCCATGTCGAGCAGCGGACCGCCCGACGATCCGGGAGAGATCGGAGCCGTGGTCTGAATGAGCAGGGGGCTTTCCGGGTCGAGAGATCGCAAAGCGGAGACGATCCCGTTCGACACGGTGTACTCGTATCCGCGCGGATGACCGACAGCGACGACCGCCGTCCCCACGGAGGGTATGCCGCGATCGGAGAGAGACAAGGGGTCGACATCCAAACCGATGACGCGTAGGACGGCAAGGTCGACACCTTCATTGACATGCAGGACTTCCACCGAAGCGAAGGCGGCTCCCTCATTCGTACGTACGATCAGATCCTTCACCCCGCGGACGACGTGCGCGTTGGTGACGACGAGGTTGCGCTGCAATAGAACGAATCCCGTTCCGTAGGACGTGTCTCCCGTCGCCTGCACGGTGCCTAGAATTTCCACGACGGAGCGGCGGACCTTCTCCGCCAACCCGTGAATCGATTCCTCCGCGACCGATCCGGACTTGGAGTGATCGCCCGCCGCGGCCGTCACGGCGATGCAAAACGAAATCCAGCAAACGCATCCGATCGTCTTCGTCATTCTCCACAACCTCGGCATCGATGGCTCCCTACGCGTCGTCAACGGAGAAATATAGGGCCGCCGAACGACCGCGCCCTCACACCCCAAGTGAGAATCGATGACGAGCCGCTTCTCGTTTTCCTCGCTCTACGCCGGGTTAGTGACCGTAGACGTTGGCGGCGATGACGAGGGCGATGACGGCGACGATATAGAGCTTGAGCAGAAGCGGAAGAATGAAGCGAACCCAACGCTGAAACGGAATCTTCCCTAGGGCCAGCATGCCCATCAGCAATGCGTTGGTCGGCACGATCATATTCGTCAATCCGTCACCGAATTGATAGGCGAAGATGGCGGTCTCGCGTCCGATGTGCGTCAGGTCGGCAAGCGGAGCCATGATCGGCATCGTAACGTAGGCTTGGCCCGAACCGGAAGGGACGAGGAAATTGCAGATCGTCTGAACCCCGAGCATGCCCACGGCTGCCGACCAAGAGGGCATTCCCTCCAGTGATTGCGCGATGGAATGGACGACGGTGTCGATCACGCGGCCTTCCTTGAGCACGACCTCGATCGTCCGCGCAAAGCCGATCAGCAGCGCGGTCGTCGTCATCTGTGCCGCGCCGGCGCAGAAGGTGCGTGACAGGGTATTTCCCGACATGCGCGCGACCACAGCAACCAGCAGCGCCAATCCCAAGAAAAGCCCCGCAAGCTCGGTGAGATACCAGTCCCACTGCTGAACGCCGACGACGAAGACCACGATCATCACCGCAAAGAGCGACAAGATGACGATGCGTGGAGTGGTAAAACGCGTATCAGCCGGAATGTCGAATCCGTCGGTATAGTCTACATCGGCAACGAGGCTCTCCTGCCTGTCCCGCTTGACTCTCCTCGCATAGCGCATGACGTGTTCGACGCCGATGACCACCATGACGGCCAGAAGGCCCCAACGGGCCCACATGCCCACACCGAGATCGACGCCGGCGATATCCTTGGCAATGGCCACCGTAAAGGGGTTGAGCGCCGCGCATCCGTAGCCCACGCCCGCGCCGATGTAGACGATGCCCATGGCCACGATGGCATCCATCTCCAGAGCCAAGCACATCGCTACGAGAATGGGAATGAAGGGCATGTATTCTTCAGCCATACCGATCGTCGAGGATCCGACGGCGAAAAGCGAGACCATTCCTGCGACCAGCAGCAGCGGCCGCGTCCCAAGCAGGCGAATCGCCGCGGCGATCACTGCGTCGATGGCACCCGTCTTGCGCACGATGGCGATCACACCACCGACGATGAAGACGAAGAAGATGATGTCGGCTGCTGCCGCCATCCCCCGAGGGATCAATGTCAAGAACGCATGCCATGGAAGCGGCTCGGCGACCACCGAATGGTAACTTCCGGGCTTGACGCGGTTGCTCGCTTCAAGACGCCTCGATCCGGAAGGCAGCACGATCGTTCGGCCGCTCGTGCCGTCGAGGACCTCTCCCTCCTCACCGGCTAGCCGGGCATCGACCCCTTCCGGCAGCGTGACCCTCTGCTCCGTCGACCATGCCACCTCTTCGACTTCGTGATCGAACTCTCCGGCGGGAAGAAAGTATGTGCCGATCTGTGCCAGCACGATCATCGAGAAGATCAGTACCAGCGAATCGGGAAACCGGGACACTTTGATCAAGAGGCAATCCTCGGATGGTCAGCGCGGGAGGTTATCCCCCGAGCGGGATCGGCGCACCCGGATCGGGAAGGAATCGGTGTCGAGCCCACATCTCCCGATCCTCACGACCGGGGTAGGTTCGAGGGATGGCTCGATGCTCGAGCAACTCGAAGCGCCGTCCGAGCACGGTGTGCAGATCGTCGATGGACATGCCCCAAGGCGGCCCCCCTTCGGCATGCGACTTGCCCAGAGGAAAAACGACATTGATCACTTCTCCCCCGTCCGCCACCGTCCGTGTGACCGCACGACCCCAATCCCGCCTTCGAGAGGGATCGATCGCACAAAAAAAAGTGTGATCGAAGATCAAATCGAAGCGCTGCTCGACCTCCATCTCGAGAAAATCTTCGATGCGAACCCTGCCTCCTAGCGGCTCGAGCGATTTCACGAGCTCGGCCTCGAGATCCGGCGCGACGTCGATTGCGGTCACGATCCAGCCCGCGCGAGCCAGCGCGAACGCGTCATACCCCCGCCCACAGCCGGGAACCGCAACACGCGCTCCGGGACGAGGCGGCCGCAGACCGCCGACGTCGAGCAGACGCTCGAGTTCCGGGTGTGCTCCACCCTTGTCCCAGGGGGTATCCCCCTGGGCATACCGCTCGTTCCAGTCCATTTTTCCTCGCTCACTCGTGACAAAAACCCTTTTCCCGAGAGCACCTTAGCCTGCGATGACAGCCTCTCGACCGGGACACTATATTGGAACTCGGGAGCGTGCCCGTATGGGCTGCTCCTCGATTCCATCCCTTGGAGAATCAACCGGTGAGCCTAGCCGTCCAGCAAGACCGCAATCATCTGCTTCGAAAGTACGCCCGCAAGGTCGAACAACTCATCGCCGACCGGCCGGAAACCACGTGCTCGTGCTCCCTGGCGATCGGCCGGGGGTCATTGAAAATCACCCCCTGGGAATGGAATGCAATCGGCCAGAAACTCTCTTCGGGCGAAAAGACCCAGGTCTGGACCTCGATGTTGGTGGAAGCTCTCGCCATTCAGATGAAAATGCTCGCCGACGTCGAGCGACGTCGCATGGATGACCCTTCTTCCATTGCCTATGACTCCGATCAAGCGCTCTCCGATCTGGTTGCCGACGTCGCCCTAGGCCGAGTGGTCCTCGACGAATTGGCCGTGGCCATCGAACAGATGCGTCAGGCCAACAAGCAGGATCGGGCCGAGAAAATGGCTCGCTTCCGCCATCGCATGAGCCAAGCGGTCGAGACGGCGGCCGAGACACTCACACCGGAGGAATCGCGCCTCGCCGATGGCATGATGGAAGAATTCCAACGCGTCCCGGGTGACAGCGTCGCGCTCGCCGGACTGACGAC
Organism: Acidobacteriota bacterium; assembly: GCA_027021395.1. Taxonomy (GTDB): domain Bacteria; phylum Acidobacteriota; class Polarisedimenticolia; order J045; family J045; genus JALUUK01. The sequence goes on along the minus strand of JALUUK010000750.1, from coordinate 20,823 downwards.
GGCCATGACGGGACAGATCTCCGAAACCCTCGCGAAATCGCTACAGAGCCACGATTCCCCCCGAACGACAAGCACGGAACGGGCTCCTGCCCATTCGGCCGATCCCCGTTCCGCCACCGCCAAGCGTACGTCGCCGCGAACGAAGAACCTCCTGCAGCTCGGCGGAGTCGGCCTCTTGACCTTCGCCATCGTCTTCGTCGCCCTAGTGGTCGTTCCGGCGCTCAACAAGACCGAAATTCCGACATTCGACCTTCGGCACTTCGCATCCATCTCGGAGGTGCAGCGAGTCATCGCCCGCCCGCCGAATCTCTACGTCAGAATCCCGGCTCAGGCGTGGCAAGACATGAGCAAAGCCCGGCGACAGGAAGTCATGGATACGATCGTCGATGCGATCGCCGGAGCCGGATACACCGGTGCGCATGTCAACGGAACCAACGGTCGCCCCCTAGCCCGTTGGACGTCGCAGCAGGGTTTCATCTTCTATTGATCTTCTTCTGTTGTTCGTCGCGTTCTCGTGCATCTCCTGAATTCTCACTTGAATGCTCGTCCGAATCGTCCGAGCGCATGGCCCCGGAAACTCGACGGGCCATGTCCGCCGCCTCACGTTTCATTCGACGCAGTAGACGTCGCGCCCAGACGAACTCCGTGGCAAGAATGGCCAACCCAAGAGCGATCGTCAGAACACCCGGACCCGGCAGCACGAGCAGTGCCGCGCCGATCATCACCACCGAAGCACCGATCACCAAGATCACGACCTTCTTGGCTTGGCGATAGGTCCGGAATACGAATCCCTTCTTTCGCCGGGGCGTGCCACCCATCTGTGCCGAAGGACTAGCCAAGACTCTCCACCTTCTTCGCGACTTTCCGGCTCGGATACCTTGCCGACGGTCTATGATGCCTCGTAACGACCGATTCGTCCGCAACGAAAATCCGAGTCGGTGCGTTTTATCACCGAAAACGCAAAGGAGTCCACCATGACACTGCCCTTTTGGTTCACCGTCGAACAGCAAACCGCCGCGCTGGTTCAGCGCATGGGGAAGTTCCACCGCGTCGCACGAGCAGGATTCCAGCTCAAACTCCCCTTCCTGGAGGATATCGCCGGAAGGATCAATCTCCGCGTACAGCAACTCGACGTGCAAGTGGAAACCAAGACTCGAGACAACGTATTCGTTCAGGTTCTGGTTTCGGTCCAGTATTTCGTCATCCCGGAGAAGATCTATGAGGCCTACTACAAGCTCAACGATCCCGAACGCCAGATCACATCTTTCGTCTTCGATGTCGTACGTGCGCGCGTACCGCGCATCAAGCTCGACGACGTCTTCGAGAAAAAGGATGAAATCGCCGACGCCGTCAAGAGCGAACTCGCGGAAGTGATGGATGACTTCGGCTATGGGATCTTGAAGACCCTAGTGACGGATATCGACCCCGACACCAAGGTCAAGCAAGCCATGAACGAGATCAACGCAGCTCAGCGCCTGCGAGTCGCAGCCAACGAAAAAGGCGAAGCGGACAAGATCCTCAAGGTCAAGGCCGCCCAGGCGGAGGCCGAAGCCAAGGCGCTCTCCGGCCAGGGTATCGCCGACCAACGCCGCGCCATCGTCGATGGGCTGCGTGACTCCGTAGACGAATTCCAAAGATCGGTGCCCGGCACCTCCGCGGCGGACGTGATGAACTTGGTTCTGATGACACAGTACTTCGACACGCTCAAAGAACTCGGCTTCGCCTCGAAGACCAGTACGATCTTCGTACCCCACTCACCGGGAACGCTAGGAGATCTTGCGAATCAGCTCCGAGATGCGATGATCGGCGCGACTCGGGTCGGCCCGCCGGCTGACGGAGTCGAATGACCCGTTTCATCTGCGAGCCCGGCAAAGGCGAGTACGCCGACCCGGATTCTTCGCGAGGAAAGATGCGATGGACGTCTTGATGATCTCGCCGGGCTACCCCGCTGAAATGCCCCGTTTTGCGCGCGGGCTCGCCGAAGTGGGCGCCCGGGTCTTGGGGGTGGGCGACCAGCCTTCAAGTGCGCTCTCCCCCGAATTGCTATCGCGTCTCGCCGGCTATCAGCAAGTGCCGACACTTTGGAATACGGCGGCGGTGATGCAAGCCATCCGCCCTTGGCTCTCGCAAGCGCGATTCGAGCGAGTCGAGTGCCTTTGGGAGCCGGGGATGCTGCTCGCAGCCGAACTCCGCAGCGCGCTCGGCTGCCCCGGGCTCAGCCCCGCAGAGACCATCCCCTTCCGGGACAAAGAAGCGATGAAAACCGCTCTCGACCGGGCGGGCATCAGAACACCGCGACACGCCAAGGTGGCCTCGGCCGCTCGAGCGCGGGAAGCCGCCGCAGAGATCGGCTTTCCGCTGATCATCAAGCCGATCGCCGGAGCCGGGTCGTCGGATACCTATCGAGTGGACGATGAACGCGAACTCGAGCAGGCCATTGCGCGCGTCCGACACGTTCCCGAAGTCAGCGTCGAAGAATTCATCGACGGAGAAGAATTCACCTTCGACACGGTCTGCGCGGGAGGGCGCGTTCTTTACTACAACATGAGCTGGTACCGGCCGCGCCCGCTCGAGGGCAAGCAGAAGGAGTGGATCTCGCCACAGGCCATCGCCCTACGTGACGTGCACGCAGAGGATCTAGCGGACGGCAGGGCGATGGGCTTTGCAGTACTCGAAGCCTTGAATTTCCAAACCGGCTTCACACACATGGAGTGGTATCGCAAGGCCGACGGCGAAGTGGTTTTCGGTGAGATCGGAGCCCGTCCTCCCGGTGCGCGGATGGTCGATTTGATGAACTTCGCCTGCGACATCGACATCTATCGGGGATGGGCCGAAGCCTTGTGCCACGGCGGCCTGAGCCAGCAGATCGAACGCCGATACAACGCAGCGATCATCTTCAAACGAGCACAGGGAAATGGAATCATCCACCGCATCGAAGGACTCGATGCCATTCGTAGAAAATTCGGATCCGCTCTGATGGTCGAAGATCTCGTGCCGATCGGACAGCCTCGACGCGATTGGATTCAGCACCAGATCTCCGATGGCTATTTGATCGTACGCCACCCCGATTTGCAGACGACGATGCAACTAGCCGACGACGTGGGAACCCATCTTCAGTTGTACGCCGGATGAGATGCGATGGTGAGACTCGAGGCGTGTTACACCGTTCGCTCTTGCCGACAAGAGATCGAAGCCCGCGCGGACCTTCTCGCGCTCGAGCAAAGCGCCGAGCTGCCGCGTGAAGCTCTATCTTCGGCCTCGACCGATTTCATCAGGGAATCCGTCGCCGCCGTCACCTCCATCGAGCCGCTCGATGAACACGCTTTCCGCGTAACGCTCGCCTTCCCCGAACGCATCCTCGACAGCGATCCCGCCGTGATGATGAATCTTCTATTCGGGAACTCGTCACTGCAGGAAGACGTTCGCCTCACCGCCGTGCGGCCCTGCGACGAGGTGCTCGAGGATCTCGGCGGCCCGCGCTACGGCATCGACTCTCTGCGGAAGATGCTCGACGCCTGGGGACGACCGTTGACGGCGACGGCCCTCAAGCCCGTCGGACTTGGGGCGGAAGATCTCGGCGCTCTCTGCGAAACCTTCGCCCGCGCCGGCATCGACATCATCAAAGACGACCATTCGCTCGCCGATCACGCGCACTGCCGATTCGAAGACCGCGTCGCGGCTTGCATGCAAGCCGTCGAACGCGGCCAACAGCGCGGCGGACGACGCTCCATCTATGTTCCGAACCTGATCGGTTCGCCGGGAGCCGTGCTCGAGCAGATCGACATCGCACGCCGGCACGGGGTCGAGGCGGTGATGATCGCGCCGATGCTGCTCGGGCTTCCCTTCTTCCACGAAGTCGTGAAAGAAGAACTCGAAGGCCCCGTTCTAGCGCACCCATCGCTTGCCGGAAGCATGGCCATGGCCCCCGAAGCTTTGCTCGGACAAGTCTTCCGCTTGCTCGGCGCGGACGCGGTCATCTTTCCCCACTCCGGCGGCCGCTTCGCTTTCAGCGAAAAAACCTGCTTCGACCTCGCGCATCGGCTGCGCGAACCGTGGGGCTCGCTCGCACCCGCGTTTCCCACACCGGCGGGAGGATTGAGCATCCATCGCGTGGCCGAGATCAAGGCGTTCTACGGCCCGGACATGATCATGCTCACCGGCGGCTCGTTGCACGTCTCCGGCCCCGACCTGCTGGAAACGACACGAGACTTCGTGCTCGCCGTCGCTAGCCCCATGACCGGCTGACCGGCTGACCGGCCAAGACCGACCGGGAATCCCCTTCGTCGATTTCGGCTAGAGGAAGAACCAGCGGCAGAAGAAGGTGGCTGCGGCAACGCCGGCGAAATCGGCGGCGAGACAAGCGATGACGGCATGGCGCGTGCGACGCATGGCGACTGCGCCGCCGTAGACGGCGAGCACGTAGAAGGTCGTTTCCGTACTGCCGTTGATCGTAGAGACCAAGTATCCGACGAAGGAATCCGGACCGTAGTGCTGCATGGTCTCGACCATCACTCCTAGCGCCCCCGACCCGGAGAGCGGGCGGATCAATGCCATCGGCAGAGCCTCGGGAGGAAAGCCCAGGAAAGTCAGGACAGGAGAAACGGCCGTAGTCAAGGCACCGAGAGCGCCGGAATGCCGAAACATCCCGATGGCGGTGAGCACGACGACGAGAAAAGGAATGATGCGCACGGCGATCTCGAAGCCTTGCTTGGCCCCCTCGACCCATTCTTCATAGACGCTCAGTCCGCGCGACCAACCCACCAGCGCCGGAATGAAGATCAACCACGCCAGCATCAGCGGCTGGATCTCCTTCCACGGATCGGCACCGGAGTCGGCGCCGAGCAGGCGCATCCCCATCAACACGATCCCGAGCGCCACCAAGGCGAGTGAGACCGAAAGGCGCAAGGCATGCCAACGCGCCTCCGAAGCCTGCTCGGGATCGACCCACTGCCGGGCTTCGACCTTCTTCGGACGTACGACGGGAGGGCAGGAACGAGAAAAAAACGGCAGACGCGCCAACAGCAAGCAGGTCGTGATGCCGACGATCGTGGAGACCGTCGTAGCCATCAGCGTAGGAAGCCAGATGCCCGTGGGATCGGCGGAGCCGACTTCGTTGCGCATGCTGAAAACCCCGGAAGGGATCAGCGCGATGCTCGAAGTGTTGATCGCCAGGAAGAGACACATCGCATTGGTGGCGGTTCCCTTCCTGCCGTTGAGTTCGTCGAGTTCTTCGATGGCCTGAATGCCCAAAGGCGTGGCGGCGTTGCCGAGCCCCAACATGTTGGCGGCCATGTTCAACGTCATCGAACCGAGAGCCGGGTGCCCGGCCGGCACGTCCGGGAAGAGACGCCGGAAGAGCGGTTGCAGGAGCCGCGCGATCATCGGCATCGCGCCCGCGCGGCGTAGGACCTGCGCCATTCCCAAAAACAGCGCCATGTAGCCGATCAACCCGATCGCGAGTTGGGCCGCACTCTTGGCGGAATCGAGAATCGCCTTGTCGATACCGTCGGCCCCGAATGCCATCGAGGTCAAAACGGCGACGATCACCAGCACGAGAAAGATCGGACCCATGGGCGGATGCTACACATCCCACCGGAATTGACCAACTTGCACTCGGACGGCGAAGTTCCCAGATTCTATTGAGGAAAAGCCTGAGTTCCCCCGGAGAAAGCGGAAGAATGAAGCGATCGACGACGAAAGGCGCCGAACACGAGCGACAGGGCGGGCTGACCCTGCTCGAGGTGCTGCTCGTCATCGCCATGCTGGGAATCCTCTCGGTTGCTGCGATTCCCACGATGCAGCGCGCCCATCACGCCGCGCGATTCGGCAAGATCGTCGCCGACGGCACCGCCATCTCTCGGGCCATCTTGCACTTCGCCGCCGATCACGGTGCACCACCGCCTGCGGGAACCCGAAATGGGAGCGGCCTGAATCTGCACACGCTCGCTCCGCTCTCCGATACCGGTTACCTCAGGGACAGCCATGCCATCCTCTCTCACCTCGACGGACGGCAAATCACGGCTTACGACACTCCGGGACCGCCCGAGCGCGGCGGTTTCTGGCTGATCATGACCGATGCTCGCTATCGCGGATTGCAGATCCTCGTCGCCAGTACGGATATGTTCCCGCTCGCCCCGGACACCTGGCTCGAGGGCATCTACCGCATCGAAGGGGGAGAGGTTCACAAGATCGAGGGCCTGCCCCCGGCTCCGCCTCGCGACAGTGCCGCTTTGCCGCACGATGACTCCGAGGAGGAAAGCCCGGAGCAGGAGAACAAGGGTGTCTGATACCAAGAAGTTCTGGCGTGAGTCGGTGGGCGTCTTGCCGCGGTCGAACGCTGCTCGCGCGCGCAAGGGCTCCCCGCCACCGAAGCGCCCAAGTCGGCAGATGCCTGCTCGGGACCCTTTCCCCGACGATACTCAACCGCAAAACGTCACGGCCGGCTCGCCGACCGGCGGCCCGCCGATCACGGGAGATCCTGCACTCCCGGCACACGCGCAACTCGCACCCATCGAGCAAGCACTCGGCACCCTGCCCGTCGGCAGCGTCGACTTTCCTGAGCAGGTCGCCGTCCTGCTCTGGCCGGAGCCCCGCGCCGCAGATCTCCAGCGCCTCGCCGAGATTGCAGGAAACCGCCACCTGACCCCGGTCGGCGCCGCGAAGGAAGCCGTGCTTCGCGCCGTGCTCATACGGCAGACCTACGAGAAGCTGATCCGATCGCGCGCACGCGCAAGCATCGATACGGCGCTTGCCACGGCCCAAAGCGGTCAATGGACGCGCTTGCTGCCGATGGTCGGCGAAACCTGCGCGACCTTGGAATCTGCGGAGCCAGGACCTGCTTCCGCCGTTCTGGCCGCGGCGCGAGCCTTGCTTCCCGACCCTGAGGACGTGGCGGCGGAATGCCGCCTCGCCGTCGATCTCGCCGACCTCCGTGATGCCCTGTCGGCAGGAAGCCATCCGACGGCCATGTCCCTGCCTTGGGGAGAGCCGCTCTCCGACGTCCACGTTCTGCTGAACAACCTGAGCACGAATGCATTGCGCCAGGGCGATCCCGTCGCGGTCGAAGCCTACCTCGCCGTCGGTATCGCGCGGCAGTGGCTGGCCGAGCCGACCGATCGAAGCGATGCCGAACTCGCCCGCCGAATCCTCGAACGTGTACAAGAGCGCCTGCAAGCTTGGATCAACACGAAGATGACGGCGCATTCCCGCGACTTCGAATGGTCGGCGCGCATGTCCGCTTGGCGCAGGCTGCTGCTGGAAACGCACTCTCAGATCGACGAAGCCATGACCAGACCGGCTTCCGCCGTATCTCCCGCTTCCCCCGAACGCGACGGAAGTTCCACCGAGCAGCCCATGGATTCCGACGACGCCATCGTCGAGCATCTCAGGCAGACTCGAAACGAAACGGAAGGTGAAACGCCGCGCGCTCTTCCCCGCTGGCTGCGCTGGTTCACCATGGGCTCGGTCTTGCTCACCGCGACGATCAGCGGATCGAGCCTTCTTCTGCCTCCGCTCCCTAGCGAACCGCCTCCGGTCTCGGCGAAAGACTTCGCCGAGATCACTCCGCTCGGGGATTCTCGAGCAGCCGGCGAGATGATGATCGCCACCGCCGATCCACAATGGGAGCAACTCGACGAGCAAGAACGTCGAATCGTCGCCGGGCGTCTCGCCTCCAAAGCCGAGAGCCTCGGCCTGCGTGCCGGCCTGCTGATGGCGCACGACGGGACCCCGCTGCTCACTTGGTCGCCCGGCACGGAACCCCTGCTGCGAGCGAACCCACTCACGCGACGTGGGCCGCAGAGTGTGGCCGCCTTGTGGGTCTCGCCCTAGGTTTGACGGCATGGGATCCCCCGACAGATTGGGCGCCGAGCGCCGCCGCGCCGTTCGTTTGGCGCTGCGCTTCGCTGCGGAAGTCCACCTCCCCGGCGAAGCCCCGGTCCGCGGCCGTTCGATCGACATCTCGTCCAACGGCGTTCTGCTCGCCCTGACGCGCGAGATCCCGCTCGGCAAAGAAGTTCGCGTACGCATCGTCCTGACCGATGGACAAGAGCCGCTGGAAATCACCGCCATGGCCGTGCGATCGCAGGCGGCTCCGGGCTCGGGCACGGCGCGTGTGGCATTCCACTTCATCATGCCGAACGAAAAAGACCTACGCCGAATCTCGTCTTTGATCTACGATTGACCGGATGAAAAACACAACCTTGGGAATCGGCCTCGCCGGGCTCGGGCGACACGGGCAGCGTTACGCTCAACATCTTCTGCGCGACGAGGTTTCCCACGCGCACCTCGCCGCGGTCTGGCGGCGGAACACGGCACGCGCCGAAACGTGGGCGAGCGAGCATGGCGTGGCCTCCTCGGAGTCGCTCGAAGCACTCATCGACGACGAGCGCGTCGATGCCGTGGTCCTCGTGCTACCTCCGGGCCTGCACGCGAAGGGAGTGGAACTCGCCGCGGAAGCGGGAAAACCGGTTTTGGTCGAAAAGCCGCTCGCCGCCCATGCCGCCGAAGCGCGAAACGCGCTCGATGCCGTTCAGCGGGCGGGCGTACCGGCCATGGTCGCTCAGACCCTGCGCTTCAACCACGTCGTCAAGGCCATGAAAAAAGAACTCACCTCCATCGGGCCGGTGCACATCGCCGCGCTCAATCAACGCTTCGAGCCCGTAGACCTCGATTGGCTCGACGACGAGCAGCACGGTGGGGTGATTCTCAATACCGGCGTGCACGGAGTGGACCTGCTCCATTTTCTCACCGGCGCGCGCATCACCGACGTTTCGGCCCGAAGCGGACGCCGCGCTGAAAAGGCCGGGCGAAAAGAAGATCACTTCGCGGCGCTCTTGCACCTCGAACCCGGCCCCATCCTGGCCACGCTGGACAATTCCCGTGCCACCGGCGGCCGATCCGGACGCATCGAAATGGTCGGCGAGCGAGGACAACTCGTCGGAGACCACGTCCATGGGCATTTGGCCCGCATCGAAGAGCGACGATGGATTCCTCTTGACCCCGGTCCGATGACGCATACCGTATGCGAGACTCTGATCGCTTTCGTGGACTCGGTGCGAAACGGATCCCCGGTGCCGATTCCCCTCGAAGACGGCCTCGCCGCCGTAGAAGCAGTGGAAGCCATCTTGGAGTCATCTAGCATTCGTTCGTAGAATGACGCTCGCGGCAAGCTCGAAGCGATAGACGGAGAGGACGAGGAGGCCTTGATGAAAATCATCGAATGTGTACCCAACGTGTCGGAAGGGCGGGACGCCGCCGTTCTCGAGGCTATCGCCGATACCGTGCGCGGTGTCGAAGGCGTGGAGTTGCTCGACATCGATCCCGGGGCCGAAACGCACCGCACCGTCTTCACCTTCGTCGGCGCGCCCGAGCCTCTCGCGGAGGCGGCCTTCCGCTTCGCCGCAAAGGCCACCGCCCTGATCGACATGCGACAGCACAAGGGTGCGCATGCGCGGCAAGGTGCCGTGGATGTGATCCCCTTCGTTCCGGTCGGCGGCGGCGCGACGATGGAAGATTGCGTGGAACTCGCCCGCGCCGTTGCGCGGCGCATCGGCGAAGAGTTGGAGGTGCCGATATACCTCTACGAGGAAGCCGCGACACGGGAAGACAGGCGATCGCTCGCCGATGTCCGGCGCGGTGAATACGAAGGGCTCGAAGAGAAATTGCGCGACCCCGCATGGGCGCCTGATTTCGGCCCGGCGACCTTCAACGCACGCGCCGGAGCGACGGTGGTCGGAGCGCGCCCCTTCCTGATCGCATACAACGTCAATCTCAACACCGCAGACAAAAAGCTTGCACACGACATCGCTCTCGACATTCGTGAGCAGGGTCGCTTCGCTCGCGGAAGCGACGGAAAGATCCTGCGCGATCCGGATGGAACGAAACAACGCGTTCCCGGACGATTCAAGAACGTGCGCGCCGTGGGTTGGTTCATTCCCGAATTCGGTCGGGCGCAAGTTTCGATCAACCTGACGAACTACCACGTCACCGCACCGCACGAAGTCTTCGAAGAAATCCGCTCGCAAGCCCGGCGCCGCGGCCTGCGAGTGACCGGCTCGGAGATCGTCGGCCTCGTGCCGCTCGAGGCGCTGTTGATGGCCGGAAAGTTCTATCTGGAAGCGCAAGGCAAGAGCAGTCGAGTTCCCGAACCCGATCTGGTCGAAGCCGCGCGCGTCGCTCTAGCGCTCGACGACGTCAAACCCTTCGAAGCGCGCGACGCGGTGATCGACTACCGCCTAGCACCCCGCCAAGAAGGGCTTCGCGCACTCTCACTGGTCGATTTCGCCGATGAAAGCTCGCGGGATACTCCCGCTCCCGGCGGCGGCTCGGTCGCAGCCTATGTCGGCGCGTTGGGCTCGGCGCTCGCCTCGATGGTGGCCGGACTTGCGCACGGAGCGACGACCAAGCAAGCCGAGAAAAACCAAGAGCAACGCCGCGCCCTCGAGGCCCTCCGGAAGCGCGCCCAGAAGATCAAAGACCGTCTGCTCCGGACGGTCGATGAGGACACGGCCGCCTTCAACGGCATCCGCGCCGCGGCGCGCCTGCCGCGCAAGAGCGATGAGCAAAAGGCGGCGCGAGAGCGGGCCATGGTCGAAGCCACACGCAAAGCCATCGACGTTCCGCTCTCCGTCGTTTCCGCAGCGGCGGAACTCGGGTCGCTGGCGCTCGAGGCCGCAACCCTCGGACTCGCTGCCACGGCCTCCGATGCGGGGGTGGCGGGCTGGTGCGCGCGATCCGCCGCGGAGGGTGCCGCGCTCAACGTTCTGATCAACCTCGACGGACTCCCCGACGCCGACGAGCGAGCGCGCATCCGCGAAGCGATGGAATCCCAGCTGGAAACAGCCCGCCGCACGAGCCGAGAAGCGATCGAGACGGCTTCCCGACGCCTCAGCGAGGCATGACCGCATAGCCGGCGGCCGGATCGAATTTTCGGCCCGACCACCGGCGAAGAACCTGCGGGAGGAGCACGCCCTATTCGTCGAGATCGACGAGCATTTCCTGACCGGCGCGAAGGCGGACTTTTCGTCGCTCGTTGCCGATCTTGACGACCCAGTTGCCGGGAGGCAGTCGGTCGAAGACGACTTCGTTCGCGCCCGGCATAAAACGCGGAAAGGCAACCATCGTCCAATCCCGACCGGCGGCATCCATCAGTGTGCCGCGTTCCACATAGGGACGACCTTCGTGACGCGGAAAGTCGGTGGAGCGGATCCTGACCGTCCCGCTCGGGTGGAGTGTGAGTTGCACCGTCTTTCGGTCGCGCGGAGCAAGGAGCAGTGGGCCTTCTAGTGCCAGCGCCGAACCGGGGGCCTCGGCGACGAAGAGCACCGGCTTGTTCGGCGGAGGATTGAGACGAGCGCTGCCGTCTTCTTCGCAGCGGCTCGAACCCCGGTTGGTACTCGGCCCGAAGTCGGCGAGCCGCCATATGACGGTGCAACTCTCGGGAACCTTGCCCGCTGAATCGCTCACGCGGACTTCGACGACACCCGTCGATCGCAGGCGGATTTCGAGTGCTTCGTCGGGAGGGATGGCCTTCACTTCGCGGCTGTAGGGCTCGTACTCGGGGCCGTCGTGAGGCAGAAACGGCGCGCCCACGCTCAGCGTTCTGCCTTCCTTTGGAGCGAAGAGGCGGAATTCACCCTCACGATCGGTGGCGGTCGCAACGGCCGTCCCCGAGCAGATGAGGATCAGCCCTTCCATCGCTTCGACGGCTAGAGGACTGTCCGCTCCCGCGACCATCCCTTGACACTTACCGGACGTCCTGATCTCTACACTGTGGCTCGGTAGGCCCTCCTCACTCGCATCATCGATCACCCGTCCTTCGATCCAGCGACCTGGAATGTCCACCGTGATCGTCTGCTCTTCTTCCTCAGCGAAAAGCTTCTCTCTGAGGCGAGCCATCGTGCCCTTTTCCGGCATCGGTACCGAGAGGATCTGCCGACCGTCGCTGACGGTCAGAGAAAGTCGTCCCTCGTATCCCTCCGGCACGGGCAAGGCGCACCATCCCTGCTCATCGCTTTCGCACTGCGCGACGATCACCGGCTCGGTCTCCGCACCGGCGACGAGCACGACCGCCAGATCGGGCCAAGGCTCGCCGGCGCGGAGAATTTGCACGCGAACTCGACCGCCGGGACCGAGTGCAACCTGCCGAGTCTCGTCGGGCTCGAGCGCCAAGCGGGTGCCGACGACCCACTGCTCCTCCGTCGGATCGAACAATTGCAGATCGACGGAACCTGCCGGCAGGCCGGCCAATGCGAATTCTCCGCTCACGTCGACTTTGGTCCGCCACTCGAAACCGCCCGCCTCAGCCACCACCAGATGATCGGCGAGCGGAATCTCGCCGTCTTCGAGGGCTGAACCGACGATCCGCGCGCCGGGACCGAGCGCCACTTCCGGACCGGGAGCTTCGCCGTCCAAGGCGAGCGGGGCGTAGCCCGGGGCGGCGATCACCCGAGCCGCGCGCAGACCGATCTGCCGGCGCGGGCAGCCGTAGCTGAGTTCGCCTTCGAGTCCCGAGGGCCAGGCCGGCCACAGCTTCGCGAAAGGACCTTGCACGAAGGCCGGCGCGGGCGCGGCAAAGGCTCCTTCCACCGGATCACCATTTCGCCGATCGACCACGCGAGTCCGGCGGCAGGTGCCACGATCGAGCGTCAAGGTCAGTGTCCCTTCCCGCGAAGTCGAGAAGGTCTCGGTGGCCGTGCCGAAGCGGGGCGCTCCCACGAAGAGTTGGTATTCCCCTTCTTCCAGCCCACCGACGATGACCTCGCCCTTTTCGCTCTCCACCGTACGGACTTCGAAACCCTCTAGGCGCATTTCCATCTCTGCCGCGGCGACGGAGCCGAGCACGCCTCCGGCTCCGTCGAACCGGCCGCTGCTGTTCATGGCCGCGATGGTCGAAAGAGATAGCCTGTCGGCGGGGAAGACCGCGATCCGAAAATGCGTGATCGGCTTGCCCCGCTCGTCACGCACTCGCACGATCTTTCGCTCACCCGCTTCGAGATTCACCTCGACGCGATCGGGCAATGCGTCCGGAAAACGCAACTCTTGGCGAAGTCGCCCATCGGCCCAGACAACCAGTGCTCCCCCCTCAGGGGTCCGGCCGGAGAGGGCGGCCACTCCCCCTTCATCACTGTTCGTCCTAGCAACGAAGCGCGGTGCGCCCTTTTCGTCGAAGGCCCACAAGGAAACCACCGCCCCCTGCACCGGCGCCGCCTCCTCGCCCGCATCCGAGACGACGACCTCGACGGCACTTGCCGAGCCCGACACTGCGAGTGAAAGCACCGCCACCAACAACGCTCTTCGAATTCGCCAGGAAAGCCTGCGTACCGCCATCGTCTCATCTCCTGATGCGGCGGAGCCGTGACACGAAAGTCCGACACGACTCCGCCGCGGATTTGTCTCATCGCTCGAGCGACGCACTCATGGCATTTCGCTTGGTCGAACGATGAGTTCAGTTCATTTGGCTACGGAATCGAATCTGTGCATGCATCGTCTGTGGACTCTGTCGTCTCCGGGGTAGAGGATTCGCCTGCCCATTCGAGGCAATCCCAGGTCCCTGGAATTCCACCGTCTGCCGAAGAGGAACCCACGGGTTGATCCTTATCTCCTCCGGTCGGTATGTCGTCGAGGTCGATAATCGAAGTGAGGGCCCAGAGAACGCAGTTCCCCGCCTCCCTGCATGTATGTACGAGATAGGGCTTGCCATCGGGGCCGGTCTTCCAATCCGGCCCCACCGAGCAACTGGCCGATCCGGCAAAAAATCCCGACTCACACTTCACATCGACACATCTGACGCAGGCCAAGGCGGGCGACGCGCTCGCCAGCATGAGGAGCATGGACAGCATCAGCGCCACGACGCGGATCGGCTTTGCCGTCACCCCGAGTTTCGAAGACACCCCTTGGATGCCGAGTTTGAGAAATGACATCTTGACTCCTTTCATGACGATACCGCTGCTGCGACACCGTCGTTTCGTGCCCGCTCGCTCTTGCTCTCCTAGACCGTCGCTTCGACAAAGCACGAATCCAGGCTCGACGCGGAACACTATTTTCGAGTACGCTATCTTCCTATCGGCGGGATGAAGCCTCCCGGCGATCCCAGGAAGCGGGGCGGGCGGCGACTTTCTTTCGTTCCCGTCTCGCCTCCGTTTGCGATGACTCCGCGAGCTTTGGGCGGAGGAGGCCGCGCGCGACTTGGGAAGCTTTTGTCGTGGGTGGAGGTGGGTCGGTCTGCGATCGACCGTTTCGGGCGGCGTTTTCGTTCGCACACGCCGCTCTTGCCGCTCGGCGAAAAGAGATCCCCGCAACTCGCACCCCAAGCGTGGTGATGCGTGAAAGCTCTTTCATTCGCTTTCGATGAGCCCCATGGGCAACGGGCGGCAAAGGCAACCCACATCTCGACGTCCTCCTTCGTCCGATGTTTGGACCTTCTGAGCAGATTGCTTCGGAATATCGGTTGGCGATTTCAGGTCACCAGCAGCCTGAAGGAAGAAGATTGCGGGTCCTTGGGTGCCTTCCTTGCATTTCTGCAAAGGGCTGGATTCCGGTCGCATAAGGCTTTGAGCGTTCGAAAGAGAGGCTTCTGATTTCTCGACTTCGGGACTCGGACCCGACGCCGCCGCGCAGCAGAAACGCTGCGTTCGCCCCAAATTTTCCCTTGGCCTTGGGCCGAGGGGGACTCGGCCGCGTGAGTCGACTCGTGATGAGGCGGCAGCGAGGCGCGGCGATGGTGGTCTACGGCGGGTGGGGGATACGACAGATGGAGGATGGTTCAGCGAAATCTAGAGCGATGGGGGGGATCTAGATCTAAAGTGCCGGGTTAAATAAAGTTGGGAGCAGAACCGACTGGGTTGGGGGGAGTGGGACCCAGCCGATTCAGCTCCCGGTCAGGAGGATCTTGAGACCATATTACCCGGAATCTCCCGAGAGTGGGAAGGTTTTTTGAAAAAATCCTGTAAAGCCGGGCCAAATGCGCTCCGCCTCCATGTCGGCGGTCCCCTAGCGCGAATCAGCGGTCTCGGAAGCCCTGACCGCCTCCGCTTGCTCTCCGTGCCCCCGCAACGCCGAATCTTGAACTCCAAAGGGGCTCATGCTGAGCGAAAACGTCGAAAATCAGGGTGGTTCGCCGTGTGGAGGATGGCCGCCACGGACTTGGCGTCTTGGATGCGTCCGTCGCCTACCATGGCGAGAGCGTCGGCGAAGGGTAGACGCGCGACCTCGATGACCTCATCCGCATCTCGTGCGATCGCCGTTTCGACGAGATCGCGGCCGAGATAGAGCCAGATGGTTTCGTCGGTGAAACCGGGGGTCGTATAGATGGCTCCGAGCGCGTCGAGGCGACCGGCCCGCCATCCGACCTCCTCTTCGACTTCGCGCAGTGCGCAAGCCTCCGGTGTTTCCCCCGGATCGATTTTCCCCGCGGGAATCTCGATGATCGTGCGCCCAACGGCATGACGATACTGGTAGATCAAAGTCACCGACCCGTCGTCGTGCACCGGCAGCACCGCCGCCGCTCCGGGATGCCGAATGGTTTCGAGCACGGTCTCGTTGCCGCCGGGAAGGCGCAGATGGTCGACGTCGATCTTCAAGAGCTTGCCGCTGTAGACCCGCCGTTTGGAAAGAACTTCCGCTCGCTGATCGGACATCGCTCACCGCTCCTCATCGTCCGGCGCACCGCCGCGGTCGGGAAAGTGATCGAGCACCTGCGTCAACGGACCCGATTCGATGGAAAGATCGGAGATTTGCCGAATCTGTTCCACCTTCGGATGGAAAGCGATCGAAAAACCGGCCGCCGCGAGAACGTGGCGATCGTTCCAAGAATCGCCGATGAAGGCGCATTCCGCGACACTCACGCCGGCGTCGCGAGCGATGCGCTCGAGCGCCACGACCTTGCCGGCATCGTCGAAGGGCGTGGCCTCCCAAGCGGCAATGCGCCCTTCTTCGTCGAAGTCGATCCGATTGGAGTAGATGGTATCGAAAGGAAGATCGGGAAGCAGCAAGTCGATCGTGAGGTTCAAGGTTCCCGAAATGATCGCCAAGCGATAGCCGCGGCGCCGCAACTCGGTGATCGTCTCGTGCGCCCCTTCCATCGGCACGATGCGCTCTTCGATGATGCGATGAATGGTCTCGCGTCGCAGGCCCTCTCGTTGCCAATCGCCGATATCGAGCGCCACCCACTCCGCGTACGCCAGCCGTCCCGCCCGATACTCCGCGAAGCGCTTGCGGTTGATCTCTTCGCCGGAATGAACGTGCTCGTTGACGAGTTGCCAAATCACCTTCCCCTCGCCCTGACGAATCAGGGTGCCGTCCACGTCGAAACAGATCCACTTCGTCATCGGCCGTCGACGATCAGAAAAGACCAGTTGACCAAGACCAGAACGGCCGCAACGACGGCGAAAATCCAAGCTGCACGCCGACTCGTAAATCCGAGCCGCGGACGCGGACGCCGTGCAAGCCAGACGAACCAAGCTACGGGCACATAGAGCAGGCCTAGCAGAGAAAGAAGCGTCACCAGAGGGTTCATCCTCATGGCCTGCAAGAACTCGCCGTCACCGAGCGCCAAGAACGCGCGTGTCGTACCGCAGGTCATGCAAGCCATCCCCGTCGCCGCACGAAAACGACATTCCGGAAAAAAACCTGCGACCAAATCGAGCGGAGCGAAGAGAAAGCCGAGCCACACCGCAAGCCCCAACCAGGCGGCGACGATCTCGAGATCGGCCGTCGGATGCGAAGCCGGAACGAAAAACAAGCGCATGCCGCCGAAACGTGCGATCTCGCGAGATTCGCTCACTGCGGCTCATCCTTCCGATCGCGCTCCTTCTTGCGCTTTTTTTCGATGCTCTTCTCGAGCCACGATCCGAGCACGCCTCGTAGCGACGGGGAATCCTGCGACTCCAGCCCGACTTCGTTCAAGCCGATGCCGGCTTCACCCAACGCGCGCTCGACGTCCAAGGAGAACTTCGGCGACGAGAGCGAGCCGAGCAGACCGACCGGCAGAACGAGTCGTTCGTCATCGTTCGCGAGCGCGCTCAACCACGGCGTGCGCTCGAGGATTTCGGCCGAAACCTCGGGCGACAGCTTCACTTTGAAGCTCATGTCGACACCTGCGCCCGACGGCGCGAACGAACCTTCACCCTGCAGCTCGAAAACCCCGCCATCGACGACGAATTCCTCCACGCGCCAAGGCCGGCGATCAAGATCGAGCCGCAGGGCGATGCGATCCACGCCGACCCACCGATTCTCGAGCGCGCTCGAAGTGCCTGTCGCACCTTCGGCACCGAGCGCGCCAAGCAAGGGCGCGGCGGATTCCAGCGCCGATGACAAGCTTTGGCGCAAGTCGTCCCAACCGCGCCATGCCAACGCCTTCGATTCCAAACTCAACTTTCCGCGCAATGCGGCAGGCGAGAGCGTCTTTCCGCTCAAATCGACACCGATCTTCATTTTCATGTCGGCCTGACCGGCGAGCGCTTTTTCCTGCCCCGGCGCGATCATGGCCAAGAACGAAGACGGCGCCGCATCGGCAAGATCGATGGCGAACGAAGCGTTGCCGGGCGGTATGGCCGGCTCGATGCGCAGGGAGCCGCGCATGCTTCCCCCGGCCACCGTTGCGCTGAGATCATCCATCGTCAAGACGTTGTCCTCACTCAGACGGAACTTGCCGGCGAAGTTCTTCATCTCGGGCAGAAATGAACGTACGGTCACGCTCTCGGCTCGCAGCGCACCTTCCGCGCGCGAGAGAATCTCCTCCCCTTCTCCCATGCGCACACCGAAGGTTGCCTGCGCCTCTCCCTCTCCGCTCACTCCCAACGGAAGCGGCATGATGGCTTGCACCAACGCGAGTGCGTGCTCCGGCCCGGCAGCCGGCATTTCGAAGCTGAGGTCGAAAAGCGGATAGAGCGCGCCACGTCCGAGCACGGTGGCATGCCCGGAGTCGATTTCCAGACGGCTCACCTGCCAGCCGGAATCTGTCGGTTCTACGCGCAGGGCCATCGTCACCGCATCGAGCGGTTTCTCTCCGGCCAGAAGCAGCAAATCGGTCACCTGCAAGTGCGCATCGAAACGCCCCCCTTCCGCGGAAGGCGACCATGTCGTCTCGCCGGCGATTCGCGCTCCCGGCCGCAGCACCGCCTCACCCAACCACGGGATCAACGTCTCGGAAGGCAAACCTTCCCAATCGACGCTGATGGGCTGCCCGAGCTTTCCCTGCCATTTGATCCGCGTCTCTCCCTCCTTGATGCGTGCGCGCCCCCAAACCCTTTCCGTGCTCGGCGCGTAGAGCCCCGTGACCTCGGCGATCTCCAGACGACGGGATCTTCCGCGCTCGCCCGCCTCGATCACCACACTTCCTCCCTTGATGTGGATCTCGTCGATGGAAACCGACAACGCCGATCCGGCGTCCCCTCCCGGCCCGGAAGATCGCGGACGAATCGCCGGGAGCTTTTCTCCATCCACGCGTACGACGACACGCGGCCGGAGGATCTCCACCGTGTCGATTTCGAGGCGTCCGCCAAAAAGCGGGGCGAGCGACGCGCGCACGATGACCGTCCTCGCCTCGAGCCGACACTCGCTTTCGGGATCCTCGAGTTCGAGCGGTCCGACCGTGACGACCAAGCCGCGCCAGAGCGAAAAGTCGATCGCACCGATCTTCGCCGACCAGCCCGTTTGCTCTTCGAGTGCTCGGCGCAAGCTTTCGCGGTGCTTTTCGAGGTCCAGAATCGAGGAAGCAAAAAACCCGGCAGCGAGAACGACGAGCAGCACGATGGCCGCCCCGACGGGCAAGAACCGCCGCCAAGGCGAACGATGCTTTTGCGGACTTCCCTTCGTGCTCATCCGTCCATGATCGCCGACCGGCCCGCCTCCGGCCAGCCGATGTGGCATCATTCCCTGCGCCTGAGAGCACACACGGTGAAAAAAATGAGCGACGAGACGAGATGAACGGCAAGAGATCGGGAGTGTTTCCCCCGGCATCACGAGCGGCGGTCTTTGGTGCCGGACGCCAAGGGACCTGTGCGGCCTGGGACATGTTGCGCTATGGAGGAGCCCGCTCGGTGCACCTCTTCGACGCCGATGTCGACGTGCTCGAGCGGGCACGAACGCGTCTGCTCGAAGCCATGCGCGACGCCGACCTCGATGGCGGAGCCGATATCGTCGCTAGGCCCTGCGACGTCGCCGACGAAGCCGACGTCGGCCGCGCCTTGCAGGATATCTCCGTGGCCCTCTCCGCCGTACCCTATCGATTTGCTCCGAGTCTCGCGCGCGCAGCGGTCGAGGCAGGTTGCAGTCTCGTCGATCTCGGCGGCAATACGGCGATCTCGCGACGACTTCTCGACCTCCATGACGCGGCCGCGGCCGCCGGGGTCACGCTGGTTCCGGACACGGGGCTCGCACCGGGACTGGCGAACACACTGGCCGCCGCCGGCATCGCGCGCATGGACTCGCCGCGCGCGGTGCGCATCTTCTGCGGCGGCTTACCGCAGGAGGCCGTGCCGCCGCTCGGCTACAAGCTCGTATTCAACATCGAAGGCCTGCTCAACGAATACAGCGGACGCGCCGTCTATCTGCGAGAGGGGCGTCGAGTCGAAGTCGAGGCCCTGTCCGAAGTCGTCGAAATCGACCTCCCCCGCATCGGCCGGGTCGAAGCGTTTCCCACCAGCGGCGGGACCTCCACCGCCCCGGAGACCTTCGTCGGCCGCTTGGAAACTTACGAGTACCACACCGTGCGCTACCTCGGGCACCGGGATCGCTTCTTGATGCTGGCCGATCTCGGCCTCCTCGACGAAAGCCCGATCGAGATCGCTCCCAACGATACCGTCCGGCCTCGCGACCTCTTGATTCGCTTGTTGACTCCGCTTCTCGAACATCCCGGCGTGGAGGATCTGGTCGTACTGCGGGTCGATGTCGAAGGAGAGCACGAGCGCGAACGGCGGCGGATCCGCTTCGATCTCTACGACGAGCAAGATGCTTCGACGGGTTATTCCGCCATGGAACGCTGCACGGCGCATCCCGCTGCGATCGTCGCCGAGATGATCGCCGGCGGCGAGGTCGAGCCCGGAGCCCGGCCGCTCGAAATCGCCGTCCCCTCCGAGCGATACCTCGAACACCTTCGTCGGCGCCCGCTCGACATTCGGGAGACCTGTTCATGAAATCCAACGATCGGCCCGCGGCATCTCCGGAGCGCTCTCGGGTGGTGATGACCGAGATCGTCATGCCGCAAGACACCAACAACCACGGGCATCTCTTCGGTGGTCGTGCGCTTGCGCTCGCCGACAAGTGCGCAGCCATCGTCGCGCTCAGGCATACGCGCCTTCCGGTCGTGACCGCCTCGATCGACCGTGTCGATTTCATCCGTCCGATCAACTCGGGCATGATCGTGGTACTCACCGGTCAAGCCAATGCAACCTTTCGATCGTCGATGGAAGTCGGCGTCACCGTCGAAGGCGAAGACCCCTCGACAGGCACGCGCACGCTGTCATGCACGGCGCTGCTGACCTTCGTCGCACTCGATGACGACGGCAAACCGATTCCCATTCCGCCTCTCGAATTGCTCACGGACGACGACAGGAAACGCGCAGAAGAAGCGCAAGCACGTCGCAAGGTGCGGCTCGAGGCCTCGGCGGCTCGACGACGCGCGAACGAGTAGAAACCGAGCCGCAGCAACGCCCGCGAGACTAGCCGCTCGTTCGGAGCAGCGGGGATATCAGCCGTCCGTTGGAAACGACATAAAGCCCCGTTCGTTCGATGACCGCTTCCCGCGCGCAATCTTCGCCGACGAGGACTTCGAGCACATCCGCAGGACGCGCAGAAGGTCCGCCATTGGCCATCGCCAGTGAA
>JALUUK010000749.1 GCA_027021395.1 Acidobacteriota bacterium | reverse complement strand
AGACCTTCTATTCCAATCCCTCGTATCTCTCGATGATGGAACGAAAGTTCGGACGAGCAGCCCTCGATGAAATTCGCTTCATGACCTCCTTCGATCTCGAACGCGCCGCACCCGCCGAGCCCCGTATGGAGAACGCCGGCCCATGATGCGAAGCCGAGAAGCCCCTTCGAATTCCAAGAGTGACGGCGCTCAACGCCGCAGGACGTCGCTCGATGATCTGCACGTGCTGGCCAAACGTATCCGAGCGACTTGCGTTCGTATGGCTCACGAAAAACGACACGGGCACCTCTCATCGTCCCTGAGCGTGGTGGACATACTCGTGGCCTTGTACGGCGGGTTTCTCGCCTTTGACGCGAACGATCCTCACGCGCCCGATCGCGACCGTCTGATCTTCTCCAAGGGTCACGGCTGCGCTTCGCTGTACGCCACCTGGGTCGCCTTCGGCCTTGCGCCGAGCGAGCACCTCTATCGCTACGCCGACGCGGATTCGCCTTTCGCCATCCATCCCTGCCGACATGCCTTGCCGTTGGTCGAGATGTCGTCCGGAAGTCTCGGCCATGGAGTGGCCTTCGGTGCCGGTAAGGCGCTTGCGCTCAAGAATTCCGAAAGCCGAGCCCGGGTCGTGGTGATCGTCGGTGACGGGGAATGCAATGAAGGGAGCATTTGGGAGGGCGCCATGTTCGCCGCCGCTCGTCATCTCGACAACCTCGTGGTGATCGTCGACGAGAACATCGTTCAGGCCGTTGGTCGAAGCACGGTCTTGACCGGCCACACCAGCTTGGTAGAAAAATTCCAGGCCTTCGGATGGTCCGCCGTCGGAATCGACGGAAACGACCTCGCCGCGGTGCGCGATACTCTCGACGGGCTCGATCTGAGCACAGGCAAGCCGAACGCAATCGTTGCCCGAACACGCGGCGGCGCCGGAATCTCGTTCATGGAAGACGACGTTCTATGGCACTATCGCACGCCTTCCCAGGACGACTTCGAGCGCGCAATGAACGAAGTCGACGCCGACCCACTGCACGGCCATGCCGAGCCGGCTTCGGCATCGGAGGCCGAATCATGAGGCGCGCGTTCTCTGAAGGATTGCTGGAAATCGCGGCAAAAGACCCTCGCGTCGTCTTCCTCACCGGAGATCTCGGCTACCAGGTCTTCGATGAGTTCCAAACTCGCTTTCCCGGGCGATACATCAATGTCGGTATCGCGGAGGCCGCCATGGTGGATGCTGCGGCCGGTCTCGCAAGCGAAGGCATGCGGCCGGTCGTCTACTCGATAGCGGCCTTTGCCACGGGTCGCCCGTTCGAGCAGATCCGAGTCGCCATCGGATACGCCCGCTTGCCCGTCGTCATCGTCGGCGCCGGCGGGGGGTACACCTATGCCGGCAGCGGCGTGACGCATCACGCCGCAGAAGACCTCGGCTTGATGTCTCTGATTCCGGGATTGACCGTCGTTGCACCCGCCGACCCCTGCGAAATGCGCCAGTTGCTGCCGCAGCTACTCCAAGATGATGGGCCGTCGTACTTGCGTATCGGTCGATTCGGCGAACCGGAGATCTATTCCGAACGGGAAGCACGTCTCGGATACGCTCATCTTCTCCGCACGGGTCGCGATATCTGCCTCTTTACGACCGGTGATATCGCTCATGAAGCCGTCGAGGCTGTCTCGCTGCTCGAGGATGACGGGCTATCCGTCCAACATGTGCACATACATACCGTCAAGCCGCTCGATACCTCCTACTTGGACCGGATGGCCGAATCATTTTCTTCATTCGTGGTCGTCGAGGAACATCTGCCGATCGGCGGCTTGGCGTCGGCGATCTACGAATGGCGTGCTTCCCGGCGTGAGGGGCCGCTCATCACCCGCCTCGGAGCGCCGGATACATTGGTGCTCGGCAGTCCGCCCCGTGACGAACTCCGCCGACGCATCGGCATCGACCGCGACACCATCGCCGAGACATGTCGGCGACTCGTCTCGACGAAATCCGAAGGAGCCCCCGTATGAGCCGCGAAACGAAGGTGGAGATCGTCACTTTCGGCGACGAAAGCGAAAAAGAAAGACGGCTTCGCTTCGTCGAACATATGGCTTCGAGCCCGATACCCGCTGCCGAGAAGGCGCACAACGCCGGGATGTTCTTGACTCCCCAGACCCTTTCGCGAGTTCTCTTCATCGACTACCTCTACCGGAAGATCCTCGATGTGCAGGGCGTGATCTTCGATTTGGGCACACGTTGGGGACAAAACGCCAGCCTTTGTACTGCGCTAAGAGGAATCTATGAACCTTTCAATCGTTTGCGGAAGGTGGTCGCTTTCGACACATTCGAAGGCCTCTGCGGTACGAGTGATGAAGACGGATCGATGATGAAGGAAGGCCACTACGCCGTGTCGAGCGGATACCGCGACTATCTCGAAAGTCACCTCGAACTCATGGAGGAAGAATCACCGCTTCAACACTTGAAGAAGTTCGAAATCGTGCAGGGAGATGTTCGCGACACCTTGCCGGACTATCTTCACCAACATCCGGAAACCGTCGTGGCCTTGGCCTACTTCGACATGGATCTGTACGAGCCGACCAAGGATGCGCTCGAGTCGATCAAGCCGTTCATCACGCAAGGTACCGTGCTCGCTTTCGATGAGGCCAATGATCCCGCTTGTCCGGGCGAGACGTTGGCGATCCGTGAAGCTCTCGGGCTCGAGCGTATCCGACTTCGGCGCTACCCTCACAATAGTCGGACTTCCTATCTCGTCATCGAATGAGTATGCCCGCCAAGGCCGAATCGAAGATCTCGATCCCCAAAGCCTTCGAGCGGGGCAACTACGCGCTCGTCGCCGCTCGGGGAGAAACAAACGACTGGCGGAGCCACGCGGCAAAAGCGATGCTCGCCGATCACCCCGAGGCGATCGCCGTTCTCGAGCGCGAGCCGGGAGAGTCCGCGCGCTATCACCTTGGGGTGCTGCACTTTCTCGATGGGGATGACGACAAGGCGATCGACGTCTTGAAAACCTGCCATCTAGCGGAAGCTCGTCGCTTGAGATCTCTGATCGAGAAACCGACGATTCATGTGCTCGCGCAGATGCCCTGGTTCCGCAGAGCCCCGCACAATCTCCTTGCCGGCGCGCGTTGCGACGACAAGTTCCGCATTCGCAATGTCTCATTTCACGAAGACGACACCCCCAATCGCCCCGGGGCGAGTATCTGGGACTTCGTAGATCGGAACGATCCACCGGATCTCTACTTCTGCTCCATGCTCGAATGGCACGTCATTCCAGAGAACATCTACGAGTTGGATTGTCCGTTGATCGGGATGACGACGGACTACGACGTCTTGATTCAAACGGTCCATCCCTGGCTCTCCGCCTTCGACCTTCTGGTGACGACTGATCCGGGGCAGTGGGACCAACTTTCGCGAATCACGAATCGTTCCGTCGTGACCTACCCTCGGTGTTTTACATTGAGTCCGGAACTCGCCGACCTTCCCGGCCCCGACAGAGAACTCGACCTCTTGTTGTCGGGCACCATCGCTCATCCCTACCACCTCGACCGTTCTGCCTTTCTTTGCGAAGTCCTTCGACAGACGGATATTTCCGTACGAATGGTGCAGGGATTTCTTTCAGATGCCGCCTATCAGACATTGCTTGGTCAAGCGAAGACCGTCTACAGCTACCTACGTGTTCCCGGCGGAATGCCGACCCGAGCGCTCGAAGCCCTTTCCATGGGTTGCGCAGTCGTCGTGCAGGAGGGCTCGACACTTTCCCTTTTCTTCGACGAGAAGACCGGTGTCACGACCTACCCATCCACGCCTGAGGGCTTGATCGAGGCGATTCGCAAAGTTCGAGATGAGTGGGAACGTTTCGGTCCTGCGGCGCAAGAGGGAGCGCGACTCGTGCGGAGGTCGTTCGACCAAGCCAAAGTCGGATCTCGCCTGCTGCGCTTCATGGCCTTTCTCGGCTCGCGCGCTCAGCAAACGAGAACGCGCGAAGCTCTGAGATACAAGCGACCCATCGTATCCAAAGGTGCCGTCGCCGGAAGCGACTCGAATCAGGTCGCTCTTAGAAAACGGGCCTACGCCGACCTCTCCACTGTCTTTAGGGAGAAACCCGGCGCAGGGCCGTTGATCGATATGGCGAGAGAATTGATCCTGGAACATGCCTACGCCAGCCGCCTGTCGGAAGCGGAATCCACCCAAGACCTCCCCACCCGCCCACTGATCGACGAAGCGCTCAAACTCAGCAGCACCGGCATGGCGGTTTTCGGCGATTCGCTGGTCCTGCGCTTCAATGCCGTTCGAGCCGGATACTATTTCGGACGTCCCGGGCAAAGGCGCGAAGCGATGACCCTTGCCCGGGAAACCGTAGCCCAGGAACACCACCGATGGAAAGCGGATCGGTTCGACGACGTTCTTCCCTGGGATTTCTACAGCCAAGACTTCAACTATCGAGACTACATCGAATGCACGCTCGAGGAAATGGGCCGAGGAGGCGACCAGGAGCCCCTGCGCATCCGCTTGATTCTGGCTTCACTGAGCCATCTGCTGGCTCGGGATTCCGGGTCGCTTGAAGATGCGCGACGGGCCGTGGATCTCGACCCGGGATTCCCCTACTACCGCCTTCTCCTTGCAGAGCGACTGCTGACGCAAGGCGATGCCGACAGCCGGATAGAGGCGCGACATCACCTCGAAGACTTGGCGGACGGAACCGTCGTCTTTTCGGAGGTCGCTCACCTCCTCGAGCATCTCCAGATGGAAGACCCCATTCCGACCGAAGACTTCGTCCGGCTCGTCACACCCGCAAGACGGTATGAGGATTTCACCTATACGATCGAGAAGCTCGACGAAGAGAATGCGAGCCGCTCGACCGATGAACCGACAAAGACCTACGAGGAAAAGAGGTGCATCGAGATCAGCATCCTGATCCCCTACTGCGAAACGATGACATCGCTCGAGGAAACCCTTCGCTTGCTTTGTCTACAGGATCGCTCGGACCGGTGCCAGTTGATCGTCGCTTCTCCGCGAGATGCCGGCAAGAAGCAACCGTTGCTCGAGCAACGCGGAGTCTCGGAACACCTCGGAATCTTCGCCGATGTGCTCGTCGTAGAGCAACCCGCAGCGTTCCAAGAGCGTGGTGCATCGGCGGTCGAGGCTCTCCAGGCGTGCGCAAGACAAGCACGGGCGCCTTTGCTCATCGTTGCTCGTCCCGGCCAGCAATTCGTCCGTGGAGGTCTCCGGAAACTTTGGAGGGCCATCGACTCGATGAACGATGTCGACGTGGTCTATGCGGACTATCGCCGGCTTAGCAGCGTCGATCTAAGCAGCTCTCTTGCAAAGAGCCTCTCACTTCACAAAGGTCGAGATTTCTCGCGGTGGGCTCTTTTCGCCGCCGACATCATCGGACCGGCTGCGATCTGGCGCAGACACTTGCTGACTGCACAAGATTTCGATCCCGACTTCGGCTCGGCCGCGGAATATGCGTTCTTTCTCGCGGCTTCGGCGCATGCCTCGTTTTCTTATCTTGAACGAGAAATCGCGCTCGTCTGGGGCCCGACCGGCGAACTCTATTGCGAAGGTCGTCGTCCGCTCGAGGTATGCCGAAGAAGGTATTGGTGCTCCAACTGGGGCGAAGTTCCGTCGCGCGCGAGGCTGAGAGCGCTCCCTAGCGAGTTCGAGCGCATGGGCTTGGTCCTTGAAGCATCCCTGCACAGAGAAATCGGTAACCTCTCCGATCGTGTGTTCGATGCCGTGGAGAGTCTGGCCGGTTTGATCACGACGGCGATCTTGGAGGGCGATTCCCCCCTTGCGCTGGCCGCTCTTGCATCCTGCCGGTACGTCGCCCCCAGCCTGGCCGCACCGCACCTAGCCGAAGGTCGCCTTCTCGAAGCCATCGGCCGTGATGACGAGGCCGCGAAGGCCTATGAGATCGCGGCGTCCGCAACGCCCTATCGCACCGCCGGCCTGACGAAACGGGGTCTGCTGCAGCACCGGCAAGGTGATCTCCGCGGAGCGATCGAATCCCTCGAAGTGGCTCTCTCCGAAAAGGTTTCGTCTCCGTTCGCCCGTGACTCCGTACTCTGCGCCAATCTCGGAGCGTTGTGGCTGATTTCCGACAAGCCCGGACGAGCCGAGGAATACTACCGTAGCGCGATCGCCGTCGATTCCGACGACCCCGAAGCCTATCGCGGCCTAGCGGCGGCGCTCGCCCGGCAGGGAAAAGAAACCGGTAGCCGTGATGTCCTCGCACGGGCTCACGCGCTCGCCCCGCAGTGGAATTGACCAATTTCGTTATGACTCTCGGCGCTCGCTGCTAAACTGTGCTCGCTTCGAAAGTGTGAGCCGCAGCTTTGAAAATGACGTGAGTGCTATGGATGGGAGAAAACGGCATGGTCAAGCATCGCTTGGTACTGCTTCGGCACGGTGAAAGCACCTGGAACCTGGAAAACCGATTTACGGGCTGGGTGGATGTCGGGCTCAGCGAACGCGGTAT
>JALUUK010000748.1 GCA_027021395.1 Acidobacteriota bacterium | reverse complement strand
GAATCCGTCTCGCATCCTGCCAGACGATGTCTCCATTACGCCTTGGCGAGATCGGGGATCGGTCTGCCGGCTCCGGCGTGGCCAAGACAAAATCCGTCCGGAGATGGAGTGCCCCGGCAAGCGATTGGCCGGGGAGACCGAACTCCACCACCGCCTCGCATTTCTCCGCCGTTAACGTCTTACGAAACACGATCCACCTATCCGTCGGCAACCGCCCGGCTCCGGTTCCGGCCGTCACAACCACTTCGATGTGAAGCTGGTCCGCGGGCACTTTCAGGGCCTCGGCAGCCCGTGCCATGTCGAGACCGATCCTACGAGAAAGCGCGAGGTCCGTTCCATTGTCCCAATGCTCAAGAAAGTCGGGGGCATCCATCCACTCCTCTTCGTTCGAAAGCTTCACTCTCCATGGAAAACTTGTGACAAACTCGTCCGGTATTGTCAAAAAGGGGAAAACTGCATTCCTCACGGCTCATCCTCCGTGCGGTCACGCAAACGGAGTCCGACAGCCACGTCGCCCGGTATGGACACCCTGACCAGCCAGGAACCCTCGGTGTGCGGGACGATATCCGCGCCCTCGTAGGACGATCCATCCGGTCCGATCCATTCGAGCACTTCCGGAACGCCTGTGGCTTCATCCGGTTTCTCGATACTGCCGTCAATGATGATCCCGGGAAGCCCTTCCAGACGCCGGTTCCGGCCGTCCGGTCGTACCTCGAATACGAACTCCGCTACAGGGTTCCCCTTGTCGTCAAGCCGCAGCGCATGCGGGCGGGGCTGGGTGAACGGTTGCAGTCCGCCGGGGTTACCCGGACGCCCCCGTCTGCGCCCTGCCCCGGCACCCTGTGCCCCGGGCAACATGCGCCCGAGCGCGGCGGACGCGTGCGCCAACGGCCCTTCTGCCACAGGTGATGGTGGCACCGCCTCATTGAAAAGACCGGAAACGTGCTCTCGGATCCGCCGAAGCGCCACATTGACAAACCGTCTCTCGCGTGATCGCGGCGGCAGCACCTCCGGCTGCCAGTCGTCATGCGCCGGCGGCTCAGACATGGCAAACGCCCGTTCAATATCCTCGTCCTTGGCGCACATGAAGACCCCTCCCCATTCGTGCTCTGGGTCCGGCGCTTCGGGACCGGTCTCGTAACGGACAACCAGCTGGGCCGGCCGCATCAGGGCCACGTGATGGAGACGTACCGGAATGACACTCGTGACCGGCTGCTCTTCTTCGTTTCCGATATCTTCCTCCGTGCCGGGAGGAGGGAGAAGCCACCTCCTCTTCTCACGTGCACCGCTGACAATCGCGAGATGCCCCAGTTCGCGTGCAGGCCTCAGCAGGCGTATAGTCACAAGCTTGACACCCTCAACATCTTGCGGCCCACACCGCCTCACGCTGTCCATCGCCCGACAGAGCAGCTTCAACGGAGGAAACTGCGCCGGATCGGGCACCCGCTCCCATTCCTCCTGCTCAAGAGCCACCCAGCCTTCAAGCCTCTTCCCTTTCTCCGTGCTGGCCATCATGCGAGGCCAGAAATACCATAGCAAGTACTCTTTAAGAGCGTTAAGCGTCGTTCGCGGGTCTGCCGGCAGATGCGGAGCAACGATCATAATCGTCGTTCCAAGACCGTGCTGTCCTTCCACCCGTTCCGGCATTCCGAGACGCTCCGCCAGACGGCGTGCCTCTATACCTGTAAGGGGGTCCACGGTCTTACCGTCCCCGGTCGGGACAC
The DNA here is from genome assembly GCA_027021395.1 of Acidobacteriota bacterium. Lineage (GTDB taxonomy): Bacteria > Acidobacteriota > Polarisedimenticolia > J045 > J045 > JALUUK01. The sequence goes on along the minus strand of JALUUK010000748.1, from coordinate 4,821 downwards.
CCCACCAGTGCCTGCCCGTTAGCCTTCCGGGAACGGCCCGTCCCATCTGTGCTGCCATGAGCCTTCTGACGGTGCGTCCGCCATCTGTGGCAACGGTGTCCACAACGATGGCGTGTGCCCGGCTCGCCCTGTAAAGTGTGGCCTTGCCGTAACCGTAAGTTCCGCCGCCCCCCTCGACGTCCCTAGCCGCCCCGATGTTGCGGAAGAAATTTACGAAATCGGGAGTTTCGCCGCCGACCGCCACCCTGTCGGCGCGGGTCGGTCCGCCGAGTCCCGTGGTTCCGTAGTCAGCAATCTCAAGAACACGCAACGGCTCCGCGCCCCAGAGAACATCCCGGAGATAGCGCGCGGCAGTTTCTTCCTCAGCAAGCTCGTGGAATATCTCTTCTCTGAGGACATGGCACTGGGCATCCGTCAACGTTCTTATCCGCAACCGGACCGAAGCCGTCCCCGGATCTGGGCGCGTTGCGTCGCAGCAGTTCTGGACAGCCTCCCTTACAAGAACCGCAAGCAGATCAAGGGACGGTGTGCCAAGGAGGTTCTCGAATCCTTCCGCGGAAAGGTTGCCGTCAGGACTGAAAGGTTCGGAATGCCGAACTAGGCGACTCACCGTTTCGCCTCCTCGCTCCGGATGGCCTCGACAACTTCGGTGCGGGCGACCATGTATCTGCGCGCCGCCTCAAGCGAGGCCGTGTACTGAACTTCGGAAATACCTTTCGGTACCTCACCTCCAGCAAGAAGGCTTGGAACAAGCCGCGGAAAACCATTCGACACCCGCCAGGCCTCAGGTGTCCCTACACAAAGCTTCAGGGCGTTCCATGGCCCCTCGATCGGTACCGGACATCCCGCCGCCTCCATCCTACGCTCCAGATCAGTGATTCGATCCGGCGAAACCAAGCACCTCACCCGTTCGTACCTTTCCTCTATGGTTTCGGAACCCCAGCCCACGCGCACCCCCAGAATATAGAGACTGCCCCCAGCGGGCTCCTCCAGCTGATTGATACTTGACACCTTGATACGGCGCTCCCCGCTCGCCGGAAGGGCCTTGACCTCCGCATGAATACTCCCAAAAGTGAAGTCATGCGCCGCCCCGAATGGCCCGGCCCATCCGGTCACAGCCTCGATCCCCTCCTCAAGAAGCCATTCGAGCACAACCAGCTCGGCCATGAGTCCCGCGATCTGCTGACCGCTTACCGGATACTCCGACCGCTCAAAAAGCAGCCGAAAGCGCTCTAGAGCACCGGCAAGCGCGTCCGGGGACGCAACGCCCTCTGCGATATACGTGAGAATGGTTTCACAGAAGCGGAAAAAGACCGTTTCCAGATCGCTGTCAAGGCACACAATCCGGATACCCGCCTCGCCCGCCTGGAAGACTCCCGTTGCTCTGATCCGCTTTGAGCCGGTTGGCAGCCGCCGGAGCTCTTCGCGTAGTGCCGGCACGAAAAGCCCCGCAAGCCCTTCCTCCGTGAGGATCCACTCCGGATGACGTCCGCAGATGGACACGTCCTCCACGGGCGCTGCCAGCAGCCCGGGACCGGGCTCCAGTTTGGCTCGCAGTCGCATGTCTCCCCATGGCAGGCCAGAGACCCATCGTCCCGTTCGCACTTCCATGCCGCCTGACACTTGCCTCTTTTTCCCTCTTAGTCGTTGTCCTCGTCAGCGAAGCATGTCTGGTCGAGGTTGACCTGGATGTACCTAGTAGGGCTACGCCCGGCATCGACTCCATGCTGCGGAAACACGATTCCAATACCAAGCACGTCCTCGGCCGCGTCCAGCGCCACACGGGCACCGCCGCTACTCCTCGGTTCCGACCGCCGATCGATCGGGTACAGCAGGAGCAGCGGTCTCTGGCCCACTGCATTCTCCCGCCATTTCTTCAGCCGTGCCCATTCCCAGCCTGCCCATCCCGGCTCCGCGGGCCTCTTTTCCTCGGGCACGTCGAAAAGGATGTCCGACCTCGACATAAGAGCCTTTATGTCAGCAACATCGTCTTCCGTCCCGCGCAGTCGTGCACGCCGCACAAGACGCGGCCGAATCTCTCCAAGACGCCGCCCAGCCGCCGGCGCATCGGGATTTGACGGCCCCACCACACCGACAGTCCATTCGCCGAGAATGCTAGAATTCTCTCGGATGTACCGCTCAAGCCACTCCGAACTCAGCTCTCTGTGCGACGGATGCACGATGTAGTCGGAGAAAAATGCAAGGACAGCATGAACGTCTACCACCCCAATATTTTTCGCACCACGGATTCCCGCTCGCGCGACCAGCCGGCTCCCGGCATCCCAGTTGTGCCGGAGAGTTTTCGAGTCAAGCCGGGGGAAGCGGATCGTCTGCAGGTGCATCCCGCGGTAGTCGATACTGGCAGTCCGCGCATGGCGCATCTTGTTGCGCGCGGTGACCTGCAAGCCGGGAAGCGTCCGGATACGGACCGCGAAGTCGATTGGCCTAGCCTTCCGCTCGGCGTATTCCTCGATCTCCTCCCTCAGCTCGTGTTCAACTAGGGCGAGCTGCCGATAAGCGTTACTCACGCCCTTCGGCATCCACAGCCGTACGAGGTCTTCGTAGCCCTCGCGATATCCGAACCACCTACCCATCTGCAGGAGGGTGTCATACTGCACGGGTCTCCGTGCAAAGTAACTCACTGTGAGCCCCTCCAATGTCAGGCCACGCGAGAGGATGTTCCCACCGATGGCAATAACCGCAGTTGCCTCACCTTCGTACGAAAGACGTTCCTCACTCTGCGAATTCTCGACAGCTACACGGAGTCGGTCCAGCGCCTCGCGCAGGTGCCTACGGATTGCATCAAAAGTTAATGGCCTGTTTCCAAAAGCCGCGGGATCAACTCGCGCCGCTTCTGCCTCCCAGAGCTCCCTGAGCTCCTTTGTCAGCGGAGGCTCGCCGATTCGCTTACGGAGCATCTCAATCTCGGATTCGACCATCTTCTGAACCTGCGAGTGATCGTCAATCTTATGGGATGTATGCACCAGCATGCTCGCGTGCTGTGCTCCTTGGCCGCGGGCGAGTCTTGCTCCTACGGCGAGAACAAACCAGCGGATCGCATTGCGCAATCCCGGAGCTCTGTCCAGAGACGCCCCCGTGCCCGACGCCGACAGAAGCCGTGCCTCATCCGGACCGACGTCCCGTACGACGTCCATGCCATCAGCACCCTCGTCCTCGGCGTTCGCTGGCGCACGACCAAAAATGTCTTCTGTCCCGAAGTATCCATCCGGACGGGGAAGGGCGATGATGAAATCTCTCGGATAGAGGTCCTCTAGGCATCCCTCGTCATCACCCGCCACGCCTGTCGGGAATGGATTGATCAGAATGTTCGCAAATGGAGTTGCGGTATAACCAACGTAGGATACGGTGGGCAGCTCCCGCAGCAGTTCCCGTATGAGACGATTGGTAATCGTAGGATCTTCGTCTGTCTTGCCGGCATTCGGGCTCGCGAGATCAGCCTCGTCGTCGATTACCAGCAGCCGCCATCTGTTGCGTACCGGTCCAAAGCTATTCCTCATGTCCTGGAGCAGTCGCCTGAGCTGAGCGGGGTGCTTCTTCATCACGGCGATCATGGCCTGATCCGCCTCGATCTTGGGAAGCTGCCGGGCCGGCTGCCCGCTGTAATCCCCGCTCCCGATCATTCTCCCTTCATCGCCATATCGGTTCCGACTGGTCAACCGATGCCAGTTGTACGGGCAGCGGGCCAGCAGATCTTCCTCCAAGCGCACTTGGGTCTGGTGGCGCAGCTTGTCCGTCGTCCCCGCCAGCACCACCACGAAGTTATAACCGGCATCAACTGCCCTGGCGATCACCGCGGTCATGTTAGCGGTCTTGCCTGACTGGACATGGCCGACGACCAGCCCACGCACGTCGAACTCACTCTCGCTGGGGTCACCCAGCTCGGCAACCACCCGTGCCGAAGACTTCGACAGCGAGCTGATAACGTGCGCACTCCACCCTTTTTCACGTTCCAAGTATCCTACTAATGCACGCCAGTGAATACCCACATGCTTGGATTCGTCATACCAGCTACGGCGGGCCTTGGAGAGAATATATGGGTCCCGGATGCGTCGGATGTTCTCCCAAAGCTGACGCTCGATGTCTTCCCTGACCTCTGCGATGAGTCCCTCGTCCACGGGGCCGAACGGTCGGAAGAACTCACGCGTCTTCTCGATGGCGCGGTCGAGATCAGGGTCAGCCTGCTCCCGGAGATATTCCTCGATTCTTTCACGGTACCGCTGCGCCATTTCTTCCCGGCTCATTCTCTGCTCTCCTATCCTGTTCGGACGCCCTACCTCCGCTGTTCGCTCAGTGCTTATCGAGTCTCGTCGATCTCACCTTACCCCACCCCACTGCAACTCCCGCCGGTTGCAGCTCCCGGCATGCGCCTCGCCTGCCCTCGGCATATAGTCATGGTTATGGGCCACGTGCGGGATTACTGCGCGAGATGGAGGCACAAGGTCTGGAGCCCAACCGTCTCGCTCACGGCCAGGAGCATGCAACTGAAAAGGGCACCAAAGGTCGTGGTGTGGTGAAGTGGTGATCATCCTTTGCGTTATGGCTGCTCACAGCGCTTGCTGGGTGGCCTAGAAACTGGGCACGGAACCGGTCCTCGAACATCCTGAGATCGCGGTTCGTACATGTGACCGGGCACCAAGAGCCTCGAAAAATACCCCGATTCAGCGAGCGCCCCCGCGCCCAAATAAACACAGCCATATAGAGAGCGCCCAGATTGTCCACCCTGCATCGCAGCTCTCATGGCGGAAGAATCAAACCATTCTCTTTCTCACCAAAGAGCCATTGGCTCAACTCCCGGGTGAA
>JALUUK010000747.1 GCA_027021395.1 Acidobacteriota bacterium | reverse complement strand
CGTCATTTCGGTCGTAACGGGTCGGCTTCGATGTCCGGTGTCGTCACGGCGGGAAAGCGGCCAATCCTCCGGCGCCCTCGCAATGTAGGTCGCTCCTAGGCCGAGGCCGAGCGCTCCGGCGACCTTACCGGCAAAAGCCCGTCGCGAAAGAGGCTTGGGCGAGTACTCGTTTTGTTTCTTCTCCTTCTTATTCGGCATCGATTGCCTTTCGCAGCTTCTGGGTGAAGAGACGGGCTTGCTCTGCGCTTGCCGCTCCCTCCACTCCGAAGAGCCACTCCGCTCGTTGTTCGAGCGCGAAGAACTTCCCATGGAACTGGTGCCGATAGATCATAGGAACGACGCCGTCTTCTAGGACGTCGTATTCATAGCGGTTTTCTTCGTCCGTGCTTCTAAATAGCACCTTGGCTTCTTCGGCACTGCCCGCCTTGTGGATGAAGATACGGCCTTCTTCACCATCGATTCTTCCAAACCAAAAATCGCTGAGAAAGTCGAGCTGCAATACGTTTTCCGCTTGGAAGGCGATATCTGCAAAAGAGATCTTCATGCGTTGTCGCAAAATGTCGAAGATCTGCGACGCCGCTTCTTCCTTTGCCGGTAGGCCGGAGAAAGACTCGACCAAGGCATCGGCCTTCCGAGTGATTTCGGGACCGGATACGCTCGCTGTGATCTTGAAATAGAGGTGACCCTTGATCCCGATGGCTCCGACGGATGTCCGATAGAAGGACATCCCCTCGGCCTCCTCGATAGTGGTGGATTCGCTTCGTTGGGCGGAGAAGATTCCGAGGGCATTGGGAAAAGACCCTTGATCGTAGATCTCGATATTGATGAAGTCGTTGTTGCGAACCAGCGTCACATAGTGGAGTCGTTCGAATCCGAACAAGTTGTATTGCTCGGCGGCCCCGTTGATCTTCTCGTAGACGTTGGAGCGATCGTACTCCTCTACCCGCCCATCGATCCGCCAGCCATCCTGGGTGATCGTCTTGGGGAAGATCCCGAATTCGATGGGAACGGCGGCATCGGAGCTTTGCGCAGGGTCGTAAGGGTCGCGAAAGCGACGAAGGGGCGAGTGATAAAGCGTATCGACCACGCTTGCTTGTTGAAGTGCTTCATAGGAGACGTCGCGCGAGGCCGGATCGAAGTTGTCGGCTTGGGCGAAGATCCAGAATCCGGCCGCCACGAGCACGAAGAAAAGAACGGCCACGGAGGCTTGCTCCGCCCGAGTGATTCTCCTGCGAAAAATCCGGCGGCGTGTGGAGTTCAGCAGCTTCTCACCTTTTGACTTGCGAGCCACGGCACCTCCATCGTCACCTGTCCCAACCCTCTTGGCAAAGCGTGATCGATTGGGGGAAGGGCGGACAACATACACGAGTACTAGATTACACTAGGTCGCGCGAGCCGGTCTAGCCAGCGCCCGCTTCCGCGGTCATGTAAAGGTCTTGTAACTTTCGGCTTGCGGGCGGCCGGTATGCCGAAAAGCGACCGGAAGAGTGGAGTCGAAACGAAAGACGACCGCGGACGAGTCTCGGCTTGTCTATCGCTCTAGCGTCAGTCGTGGAGGCTAGGATTCGGCTTCAAGTGCGAGGCGGATTCGCCGCGCGAGTTCTTCTCGGGAGTAGGGCTTTTCGAGCAGGTGGATCCCCGATTCGAGTCGACCGTGGTGAACGATCGCATTGGCGGTGTATCCCGACGTATAGAGCACGTGAAGGTTCGGCTTGATTTTCTGTGCTGCTCGCGCAAGCTCGACGCCGTTCATTCCTCCCGGCAAGACCACGTCAGTGAAGAGGAGATCGATGTGTTCGGCCGACTTGATCTGTTCGAGTGCTTCGCGGGCGCAGCCCGCCTCGAGCGTTCCGTACCCGAGACTCTCGACAAGGTGACGCGCAGTCTCCCGCAGCGAGGCCTCGTCCTCGACGATCAGAATCATCTCGCCATGTCCACAGAGATCGACGGGAGGGTCGGAGCGGAGTATTTCCGCTTGCGCCAGGACACGGGGCAGGTAGATCTTGACGGTCGTTCCAATTCCAACTTCGCTATAGATCTTCATGTGCCCCTGCGACTGCTTGACGAAACCGTAGATCATGCTCAATCCTAGTCCGCTGCCTTTGCCGATTTCCTTGGTCGTGTAGAACGGCTCGATGACTCGGTCGAGCATGTCTTCGGGGATTCCCGTGCCGTTGTCGGTGATGGCGAACAGTACGTACTGACCGGGATCTAGGTCCGGAAGCGATTCGGCGTAGGCATGATCGATGTGAGCATTGCTCGTTTCAATGGTGATCTTCCCTCCTTCCGGCATGGCATCACGGGAGTTGATCGCCAAATTCAGAATGGCATTTTCCATCTGAACGGGATCGATTTCGCACTGCCACAAATCGCCGCCGTGAACGATCGAGAATTCAATCGTTTCGCCTAGCGATCGCCGCAACAGCGGTTCGAGATCCTTGATGAGGCGATCGAGCCGGATGGGATGGGGTTGCAGCACTTTCTTTCGAGCAAACGCCAGCAAGTGCTGAATCAGCTCGCCGCCTCGTCGCGCGGCATCGAGCGCATGGCCGGACAGGCTCAAGACGTTGTCCTTGTCGTCGGCGTCGAGCCGCAGCAGTTCGATATTGCCGATGATCGCAGTCAAGAGGTTATTGAAATCATGTGCGAGTCCACCGGTGAGTTGGCCGAGCCCCTCCATCTTTTGCGCCTGAAGCAATTGAGTTTCCAGCTCTGCCTGCTTGGACTCGGCAGCCTTTCGCTCGGATAGATTCGTAATGCTGCCTCTTAGGAGGCGCTTGCTGCGGTGAGGCATGCGTACGATGCGAACTTCGCAGGGAATGATCTCTTGCTTTGCGTTGAGGTGGGTCCACTCGAAGATCGGCGTCTCGCCTCGCATCGCCGCATCGATGTATCTCGCGGCAAGATCGGCGGATTTTTCGCCGTTGGGTTGGATGGGAGGGCTCAGGTCTACGAGCCCGGTTTTCAACAGTTCTTCTCGACTTAGCCCGAACAAGATCTCTGCATTTGAATTGACGTCTTCGAATCGATTCGAGTCGATATCGAAGATCACGACCGTATCAGGAGAGTGTTCGAAAATCGTACGGTACCGCGCTGCGTTCTCGTCGGATTCCTTCCGAGCCAAGTGTACGGAGAGCCCACCCGTCAACCTCGAGGCAATGGCATGAAAGACATCGCAGTCGTCGCCGTATCGTCGAGCCTCTTCGCAATGGTGAATTCCCAACAGCCAAGGGTCGCCGGATTGTGGGAAGATGGCCTGGATCAACTGGGATTTCACGCCGAATTTCGAGCGCAAGAGGCTGTCGGTCGGTATCGGATTGACCTCCGGTTCATAGCGAATGGGTCCTTTGCTTTCGAGTGCGTTGCGAAGGATATCCGCGAAGGCATCGTTCATTGGAAACTTGTCGGCTAGGGACGATGCGCCCGGCCATTTCGGCCGGGTTTTCTCCATGGGAACCTGCCAATGTCTTGCTTCCGGGTTGCAGGGACAAAAGAGCCACGCACGGTCGCAATCAAAAAAGCCGAGCATCTCATCGAGTACGGCTTCGAGCATTTGATCAATCGACGCTGCCGTAAAGATCGATCGATCGATTTTCTCGAGAATCTCCTGCCGTCGCTCTATGCTGACGTATTTCGTGATGTCGCGTAGGGTGATCAAAGCGAGTCCGGATTCGTCGACCTGTCGCAGCGGCTTGACTTTGATCGCCAGAACGAGCTTGTGTCCTCCTAGCGCCATTTCGCGCTGCAAGACTGTTTCTTTGCCCTCGTGAAAAGCACTGTCGATTGCTGCCGTCAAGGAAGCAGCGAGCGGTTCCGGCAGGCAATCGGCGAGCATTCTCGAGGGGGCTGCGCGATAGAAGCTGTCAGCCACGGTGCAGTTCGTCAGAGTGATGCGCGCACTCGAATCGACGAGGCAGATTCGTTCATCGATGTTTTGCAGAGACGCGATGAGGTCTGCTCTCTGCAATGTTTCCGGGGCGATGTCTTCGGCTTCGGATTCACTTTCGCTCATGATCGATTCACCTAGGGCCGCTCAGCACAGGTTGATTCGCTCAGTACGAGTGCGCACGAGTACAGGATGCGTCACCCGAGCAGTCCGCCGCAGGCAAGACCTCCAAGACGAACTTCGAGATGATGGACCAGGACTCATCGGCATTTTCTTCGGCAATGATCAGATTGTGGCGCCGGTCATCCACGATACGGCCGGTTTCGCGTGTCCGAAGCCGGGTTCGGTATTCGATGCGGGCGAAACCGATGGATCCGGCAAACCAGTGCTGCAGGACCTCGAATTCCATTCTGACGACCTCGAAATGGCCGATGTCTCCACCGATTTTTCTTGCGAGTCTGGCTTTATCTTCGGACCATGTTTCGCCGAGCTGTACGCAGCAATAGTCCGGTGCGAATCCCGCAAGGTATCCCTCGAGATCTCGTGATTCATAGGCTGCTTGGGTTCGAGCTAGGTGCTCTAGAAACCGTGTCGTACGATGATGCATCGATCCTCTCTTCTGCACTGCACTTCCGTGGATTATCAACCGTGGGTTTGACCGGCAAAATTGACGAAACGCAACTTGATCTTTGCTCATCGTCATGGATGGCCACGTCGCGAGATGCGGTCCCGGATGGGAGCCCGTCACTTTGACGCGCCCCGGCGAATTTGCGTGCCGCAGATGTGCGGGCGATCGCGTTCCGTATCGGTTGGAAATCTCCAAAACTGCGAATTTATCCAATGGTAGCACAGCGACTTAGCTACTCTCAAGGACAAGTCGTTCAGGCTGGCACGGTTCTTGTAAACGAAGCCGGCGTAGGGCACGGCGATGTGCCCGTGAGGGTGGGTGAAAGAAGGGAGATGAAGCCATGAAAACGTTCAGCCGAAAAATGCCGGTGACCACGCTGATCGCCTTGCTCGTCGGTGGTGCTGTCCTGATGGGTTCCGCCGTCCTGTTGATGACGGACCTGACTCTGGCCGACACCGCGCGCGAGGCGATCGATGCCAAACTTCCCGCTCCCCTGACGACCGAGATCCCTCGGGTCGAAACGAACGTCTTTGCAGATGTTGCCGAGCGGGTCAGCCCCGCCGTCGTCACCGTGATCACCACCAAGGTGGAACCGGCGCTCAAGCTTGGGCGCTCTCCCATTCCGCGCTGGTTCTTCGGCTCCAAGCCCGAGATGCCCGCCCCGCCGGTGGAAGGTACGGGGTCGGGGGTCATCGTTCGCAAGGACGGAGTGATCCTGACCAACAACCATGTCGTCGAAGGGGCGCAGAGCGTCGAAGTGCTCTTGCCGACGGAGGAGCGCCTGTCCGCCGAGATCATCGGAACCGATCCACAGTCGGATCTCGCCGTCTTGAAGATCGAAGGCAAGGACTTTCCCACGATTCCGTTCGGCGATAGCGACGCCCTACGCGTCGGTCAGTGGGTGATGGCCATAGGCAGCCCATTCGGAGCCGGTCTCGAACATACCGTCACGGCCGGCATCGTCAGCGCAAAAGGTCGCAGGATGGGCCTAGCCACCTACGAGAATTACATCCAAACAGATGCCGCCATCAACCCCGGCAACAGCGGCGGCGCGCTGGTCAATACCGCAGGGCAATTGATTGGGATCAATACGGCGATCATTTCTCGCAGTGGCGGCAACCAAGGAATCGGTTTCGCCATCCCCGCGAACCTAGCGCGCGGCATCGCCGAAGAGCTCATCGCTCACGGTGAAGTGACTCGGGGCTATCTCGGCGCGATGGTGCAGGATGTGGACGGCCTGCTGGCCGAAGCGCTCGGCCGCGACAATGCGCAGGGTGTGATTCTAGCCGAGATCAACGAAGGTGAACCCGCAGCGAAGGCCGGCCTCGAGCGCGGCGATCTCGTCGTGAGATACAACGGCGAAGACGTCATCAACATGGCCGATCTCATGCAGCGCGTCGCGGATACGAAACCCGGCGAGACGGCGACCTTGTCGATCGTTCGCGACGGCAAGGAGTTCGATGTCGACGTGGTGCTAGGCACCCGGACCATCGGGCAACAGTCCGCCGGATATCAACGATCGGGCGGTGATTCGGTCGGCTTGCACTTGGAAGAACTGACGCCTGCGATCAGAAGTATGTTGAGCTACGACGGTGACGGCGTGCTGATCGCCGCCGTGCGCCCGAACAGCATCGCCTACCGCTCGGGTCTGCAACGCGGAGACATTCTCGTCGAGGTCGACCGCGTACCGATCAAGGACGTCGAGACAGCCGTACGCGTACTCAAAAAGCGCAAGCCCGGCGAAACGACCCTGCTGGTGATTCTGCGCCAGGGTCAGACGATCTATCTGCCTCTGAGAGCTTCCTAAACAACCTCTCCCCTCCCCCTCCCCCCGAGTGCCGGAGCGACCAAGGTCGCTTCGGCACTCACCTTTTCCCGCTTCATTCTCGAAGCTTTCGAGTGCGAGCGCTCTCGGTCGAGTGCAACTCGCACGGTCCGAGCAGGGCGAGGTGTCGAGTGCGAAGGGGCGAAGGCGCTACGACGCGGCAGCCATCATCGCGCCCATCACCAGCGGTACGATCTGCTGCAGGCTCTGATCGAA
>JALUUK010000746.1 GCA_027021395.1 Acidobacteriota bacterium | reverse complement strand
CGTCCGTGAAGTCTCGTGCATGGCTTCGCCACACGCGATAGTCGGCGGCATCGCTCGTGGCGTTCCACTCGAGCCTCAGGTCGTCGCCGATCTTTCGGACCGTCACCGCCGTGACCTCTTCGACCGGATCGGCTTGAGCACATGGTAGGTCTTGGCAGAGGGCATCCGTTCCGATGCGCGCCCAAATCTGGCTACGCTCTTCGGTGACGGAAGTCGTGATCGTCAGGTCGAAACGAAAAGCGTCACCGCAGGCGGCGTCGGGTTCGGCGACGAGGCGATAAGCGCCCACGCTGGAGCAGACGGTTTCTCCCGCGAGCACGTCGCCGAAATCCGCTTGGTCGTCGAGGATCTTCAGGACTTCCGGGCGCGGACTCGACAGACGGGCACTCACGCCCTCGGCCGTGGTCTCGCTCCCGTTGTGCAAGCAGATCGTCATGCGCACGGTCTCGCCCGGATCGATCGCTCCGTCTCCATTGCCGTCGGGCGCGCCGTCTAGAATCTCTCGCGAATCGAAGATCAGAGAAAAGAGAGTACGCAGCGCGCGTTTGAGGTCGGGACGCGGCCCGATCTTGCCGTTGTAGGTGCCGACTTGCTGGGGTGATCCGGTCTCGGCGAGCAGGGCTCGGACCGCGTAGGGTGTCGATGGGCCGTTGCCGCGGGCCATCTCGATGCCTTGGACCGCGGCGGCTGCGGCCGCGACCATCGGGGAGGCGGACGACGTTCCGTTGAAGTTCCGCCGGTAGGTTTGTCGCGCGTCCTGGCCTCCACCGCAATAGGCGTTGTAGCCCGTAGTCATGACGTTTTCACCCCATCCCTGCACGTCGAGACGAGAGCCATAGCTGGAAAAGGACTTGCGCGAGCGATCGACGCCGGCGCCCTCAGGGGAATACCCGGCGCCGACGATGATCGCCAAGCTGTCGCGTACGGAGCGATCGAAGCGCCCGAGGTACTCCGCTCCATCGAGGTCGTCTCCGCCGTTGCCGGCGGCTTCGACGACCACGATGCCCTTGGCCGTCGCGTTGACGATGGCGTCGAAGACGGCTTGGTTCCATTCCGAGGGGCAGTAGTTTCCGTTGGGGCCCGTCGTCTGCGTCTCGAGCAGCATGACGTCGCCGGCCTCTTGAAGATCGGTCGCAGCCATGATCGCTCGCGATACGCTGTTGGATTGGCCCACCGGGTATTGGGTGACCATGCCGATCAAAGCATCGGGAACTTGGCCCGTCACACCCCAGCGGTCGTCGGTGGCGATCAACTCGCCGAGCACGGCGGTGCCATGGTCGATGTACAGTCCGCGTGGTTCGTAGACGAGCTTGCGGCCGAGCGCCGAGTCGAGATCTTCGTGGTCGTCTTGCCAGTCGTATTCGATATCGATGACGAAGACTCCTTCGCCTCGGCCACCTGCGAAGTTCCAGGCGTATTGCGGATCGGTTCCGTCCGTCGCCGGCCTGGAATAGCCCTGTTCGCTACGACAGTCATCGGTCTCCGGAGGAATGTTGCCCGGCGGCTCGACCGGCAGAGGAGAAGGATAGGCGATCTCGACGACCGGCAGGGCGTTGAGCGCGTCGCAAAGAGCCGGAGCGTTTTCGTCGCTGAGGCTCAACTCGAAATAGAGGCTCATGTCGGGGACGGGAACGCCCGTCCGTTTTTCTCCGAGCCGCTGGATCTCCCGCAACTCGTCGGGCGATAGGGAGATCAGAGGCTCCGGCCGCGCGGAAAAGCGTTCGAGCACTTCCTCTACCCGGCTCAGATCGGTCTCGTTTTCCGACGTCAGTCGGCCGAGATGCAGACGAACGGCCGAATTCCGGCGAAACTTGACGGTGACTCGAGAGGGGGAGCTTCCCGGGCCGAGCACGGTTTTTTCCGGCTTGATCGGCAAAGGCCGCCGGTGGGCCGAGACGCCTTCGGCATGGGTTCCCATCCAGGTCGTCGACAGCAAGATGGCCGCGAAAGCCCAACTCCTGCGTGCGATCAGGGATCCGCGCTTTCGCCTTGCCGTGCTTTCGCTCATTTCGAGTGCTTTCATGTCGAGTCCTCGCGATGGTGCCGATCTATCGGTGGTGGTATACGATCTTGGCGGGCTTTCGCAAGTCGTAGCGTCGGGGGATGGCGGCGTGGGTAGGAGTTGCTCACCTCGGCATACTCGATGGTTCTTCAGATTCTAAGAGTCCTAGTGATTCGAGGGAAACGGGAAAATGATCAGGAAAAAGCCGGTTCGCAACAGCTCGAAGGTTTCCGTGACTTTCGAGGCGTCGGGCCACGATGGCGCGCAGTCCATCGCCGTCGTGGGAGACTTCAACGCTTGGGATCCCACCAAGCATACGATGAAGCGTCGCAAGGACGGGCAGTGGTCGGCGACGATCCGCTTGGCCAAGAACGACCGCTACGCCTTCCGCTATCTCGTGGACGGTGAGACGTGGGAAACCGACACCGAATCGGACGCGACCGAGGCCAACCGATTCGGCAGCATGAACTCCATCGTCGAGACCTGAGTCGAATCGAGGCCTTCTAGGTCGTGGTGGATGGCTATGCTCGCTGCCGCGGAAGGTGCGCTACAGATCCGAGAGGGAATCGCTTGCGCAATCCTTCAGCGAGAATCGGCCGCGTCGAGCGGCCCGCACGGGAAGGTTCCATGAACGAATCGAGGGCATTCGCTTCTCGCGGTACGCGGAATGCGGGGCTCATGACTTCCCGCTGCCTTTGAATCGATCCTCGTCTTTTGCAAAGAGCACATTGAAGCTGGTGAGCGATCCGTAACACCCGGTGATGTAGCCTTGAAGTTTGGCTTTTTGATCGGCCGGAAGATCGGAGGAGTTGATTTGCTGCTCCATGGACCGCAGCCGATTGCGCAGCATGACGACTTTGTTGAAGAAGGTTTCGAAGGGGATGGACTTTTCCTGCAGACCTTCGCGACCGGGCTTGAAGACGATCTCACCGCCGAGCCATTTCTCGGCGGGGACGACGGGGGTGAGGCCGCATTCCTCGCGGATGATCCTTCTCAGCAGCATTTCCAGTTCCACGGTGTCTTCTCCTAGATCCGGGGCGTTTTCCGGCGTCGTGAGGGTTTCTCGTTCGCTCACCAACGGGAGCGTCACGCCGGTTCGCGGCGTTTTCGCACTGGAGGTCTTTCCCGTCGTTCGTGTTGGACCGCCGCGATAGTTGTGCTGGCTTTGGCAGAAGTCGCAGAGCACGCGAAGGATTCGCCCCTCGCCGTCGACGGCGATGATCGTGTGGCGGCGATCGCTCTTGCAGGCGCGGCAGAGATCGATGACGACTTGGCCGGCTCGATGAGTCTTGTCGGATGAGCCGTTCATGCGCGAGCGTCCCGTGTCGTCGGAGTTTTTCGCGCGGTCTTCCTTTCGGTCGGCTTGCGTAGCAGCTTGCGCGTGATGGGAATGAAACGGTCGCAAGCTTGCGCTAGATCGGGTGCCGTGCTGCGACGAAAACCGTAGACCTCCACGCGGAGCCCCTGTCGTTTGAGTTGGTGTACGAGCGGCACGAAGTCGCCGTCGCCCGTGACGAGAACGACGATATCGAGATCTGCGGCGGCGCTCAAAGCATCGAGCGCCATCTCTAGATCCCAGTTTCCTTTGGCGCTTTTGTCGTGGCGAACACGAAGGGGTTTGCGCTTGACCTCGTAGGCCTTCATTTGCAGCAGATGAATGAAGGCGCTCTGGTCGATATCGCGGCTCTCGACGAGATAGGCGACGGCTCGTACGAGTTGCCGGTCTTTGCAGGTCGTCTCGAGCAGCGCTTCGAAGTCGAGGCGCGCGCCTTTTTCACGAGCTCCGTAGAACATGTTCTGCACATCGACGAAGACGCCCACCCTGCGGGTTTCCGTGCGGCTGCGGTTCTTCGTCGGAGATGCCGGCGATGCCTTGCGGTTCTTGTCGTCGCTGCGCTCGACCGAGGCGCGAATATCCGAGAGTTCTTTCAAGATGGCGGATTGCGCCGCAGCTTCTAGGCGCGACTGCGCCTCATTGTGGAAAACCACCTTCTCGATCAGGTCTCCGAGCCGCAGCAGTCCCTTGGCTTGTTCTTTCAATACGTCGCGTCGCTCGCGCTCGAGTGCTCGGACTTTTTCGAGAGCTGATGACGTGCGGCGCTGCTCTCGAGTCAGCTTGCGCAGCGCGGTGGTGATTTCGCCGGTGCGTTCCTTGGCACGCTTCTCGAGCAGCGCTTCGGTTCGCTTGCGTTGAGATATGAGTTCCCGTTCGAGCTGTTGCAACTGGTCGCGGGCCGATTTCGCGCTGCGTTGCAAATCCATCGTCTCCGCCGCTCGCTTGGCGAGGATCTCTTCTTGCTTGGCGGAGCGTTCGAGCGTGCGGTGGAGTTGCCCTTCGAGGCGCCGGACTTGAATCTCGAGTTCGCGTCGCTCCTGCTCGAGCGCACGAAGGCTGGCGCGGTCGGATGCAACCTTGGCGGTGCGTTTCGGCACGGATCCGCTTTCGAGATCGAGAACCTGGCCGGCCACGATCTCGGCAGCGGCGCGAATCTCGGCAACGGCAAGGCCCGGCCTCGATGCGCGTGCGATGCAATGCAGAATCTGTGCGGCATCCGCCGAGGGCTCGCGAATCATTTCTGCGATGTGGCGTCGGACTTCCTTTTCGTCCCAGGTGCGGCGAAGCCGTTCGCCCGCCTCGCGATCGAGGAGATCGAGAAGGCGGGGCGGCAGGGAAGAGTCCTCGAGGCAGAGATCGGCGACGATATCGGCTCTCGAGAGCGGATCGAGATCGGTCAGCGGAGCGCCCGCGTCCGTCTCCTGGCCGACGACGGCGGCCAGTTCCTTTGCATCGGGTAATGATGCAAGGATCAGGCGCAGACCGGTCGGGCCGAGCCGATCGAGATAGCTGTCCCAGCCGGGCTGAACCACGTCGCCTCCGCTGCTCGCCGCCTTCACCTCGGGGGCGACAGGATGATCCCGCCTATCATAGCAGCCGGTCCGCAGGGGATGAATGCGTTTCCGCAGCGGCGGCTTCATCCCCAGGATGGTGGAGCCAAGTCCTTTGTTTGGAGTTGCTTGAACATAAGATATGAGCTCTTCCCGAGGCGGTGTATTCTCTCGGACCGTAGGGCTGGCACGATGGCGGCGGAGAAGAACGTTGATTGTTGGAATCGGAGTGGATCTCGTCGACCTCGAGCGCATCCGGAGAATGATCGAGCGCTACGAAGATCGCTTTCTCGATCGCATTCTAACCGCGGGGGAAAAGGCCTACTGCGCCCGCCATCGCGATCGAACGCCGCCTGTCGCGGCGCGCTTCGCCGCCAAGGAAGCCGTGCTCAAAGCGCTCGGGACGGGGCTTGATCACGGCATCCGCTGGTGCGACGTCGAGGTCGTACGCGGCACGAGCGGGCCCCCGCGAATCGAGCTTCACGCCGCCGCCGCCGCGCATGCCAAAGGGATGTCCATCGATCATGTTCATATCTCGTTGACGCATGATCGGGGAGCCGCGGTGGCGATGGTCGTCTTGGAGCGGCAGTCGTGAGATCGCTCGAATCGATGCTTCGCTCGGTGCTGGTTTCCATCGCTCGTTTTTCGGTTTTTCACGCTCGGACGGTGCTGGTGGTCGCGGGCTTGACCACGGGTCTTGCCTTGTGGCTCGCTTCGGGTCTTTCGCTGTCGACGAACGTCATGGATCTTCTGCCGCACGACAGTTCCGTGGCTGAGCGCATGCGCGATCTCTTCGAGCGCTATGGTTCGAGCGAGCCAGTGGCCATCGCTTTGTCGAAGCGATCGTTCGACCACTTCGAAGACTTTGCCGAAGAAGTGAAGCGGGCCGGACCCGATGGCCGACGGGAAATGGTGCGCCGGATCGAGGCCTTGGCCGAAGATCTCGAAGCGAGTCCGCAAGACCTCGACGATCTCGCCGAGGAGATGCACGCGATTGCTGAAGAGGTCGAGGCGGACGAGAACCCGATCGAAGAGATAGAAGAAGATCTGTATTTCCTCATCGAAGAGCTCGACGAGAGGTTAGACGAAACCCGTTTCGAATTGGCGCGGGAGATTCGCCGCCGCTTGTTTGAGAGCGATCTCTTTCCCGGATCCACCCCGACTTTCGGTGCGGACCCTTGGGCCTTGCTCGATACACCGGAAGCGAATGCGCTCTTGCTATATTTTCAGCCCGAGGAAATCGATGCGTTGATCGCCCGCCTCGACGACGCAGGAATCGAGGCTCAGGTCGACGACAACAAACAGCGCTTGCGCTCGCCGATGGGAGCCTTTGCGGCGGATCTCATCGTCGAAGATCCGCTCGCTTTGGCGGCGAACGCGGCGCGGCACTTCGAAAAGGTCCGGGGAACACTCAAGATTCGCAGCGGAGACGGCGCTCTGGTGACCGGCGACGGGCGTTTCGTGATCGTCTTGGCGACGGCTGCGGGTCCTCCAGAGGACGTTGCGGTTGCGCGCAAGGTGCTCGCGGAGGTCGAGTCCGTCACGAAGGCGGCCATCGAGCAGATGCGGATCGACGCCAGCGTCGGCGTCGGTCCTGCGGTCGAAGGCGATCAGGCGCTGATTCATGTGGGATTGAGCGGTCGATCGGCGATCGTCGTCGACTATCAG
>JALUUK010000745.1 GCA_027021395.1 Acidobacteriota bacterium | reverse complement strand
GTTCATGAACTGCCATCCCGTCGCCATCCGCGCCGCCGACTTTGTCGAAAAACTCTCGACGGACGTCGCGGAAGCCGGGTTGACACCGGAAACGGTCGTGCTGGAAACCGGCTGGAGCTTCCTTTCCACCGATTCCGGCGCGATGGAAAACGTGCTTCGAAATGCGCGCGAGAAAGGCTTCGCACTCGCACTCGACGATCTCGGCGGCGAGCCGGATGCCCTTCGACTGATGAAGAAGCTTGCGCCGGAATACGTCAAAGTCGATCGCGCTCTGATCTCCTCCATCGATAAGGACCCATACCGTCAGCGGCTCCTGCGAGATATTGCTCGCCTTGCGAAGCCGTTGTCGATCGGAACCATTGCGCTTGGCGTCGAGACCCCGATGGAGCGAGCATGGCTCGAAAGTGAGCGGATCGGATACGGGCAAGGGTACCTATTTGGACATCCTGACCAAGAGCCCCGCTCTCCGGGACAGACCTCGATTCACGCCTGACCCACCAAAATCCACTGAAAACCGAGTATGCTTTGCGCTGGAGGTCACTATGCGCAATTCATTCCTACCGTTCTTTCTGCTCTTGCTGCTCCTGTCGCTGTCGGTCCTTGGCGGATGCAACCGTGCCGGAGACATCACGGCGGATCTCGAAGAGATGTCCGCCAATGTCGAGAAATTCGAGGCTTTGGTGCTCGCCGGCGACATCGATGGAATCATGGGTGAATTCACCGACTCGATCAAGCCGACCGGCTACTACCCCTACCAACCACCCCTCGAAGGACGCGAAGCACTCAGAGCGGCCTGGGAAGGCTTTTTCTCGCAAGGTAAGGTCACGGACTTTTCGTCAGCGAAGATCCACCGAAAACTCTACGGAGATCTCGCCGTCGTCTACGGCCTATGGCAGATGACGCAAGAAAGCGAGAACGGCTCCCTGACCTCGTCGGGGAGGTTTACGACCGTCTACGGCAGAAAGGACGGGGTCTGGAAGATCATCCACGACCACGTCTCGATATCGCCGAGCGAGATGAATCCCGGCGAAGGCGCATCCACCGAAGCGGAGAGCGGCTCCGCTTCGGAAGCGTAGGCTCGAGGAGTCTTTGCGCTAGAACAGACTTCGATGTCGACCGGCCCCACACTGCATCGTGGAGATGCGGCATGGGGGTTGTTCGCACTTTGAAAATAGCTGAACTCGTCGGTTGCCGAAAGGTGAGTGATACCTGATCGGCACCCGCCGATGAAGGTGTTGTCCGCTCGCATATCCGTCGGCGTGCACTGGATGCCGAAAGGTCGGATTCGACCTTCGTCTGCGAACCTTGGATGAGCAGTCCCCCCGAGTGAATCGTCACCTGCGACCCAACGCGCAGCGATTCGCTCCATGTTTTGCGACCGGTGATCTCGCGCAGTGTATCGATACCGTAGTCGGCGCTGGTTTGGCATCCGCCGGCGATCTTGACGACGACGCAATCGTCTTTGAAGTCCTCGTCGTTCCCGCCAACCACGAAGCCGCCATCGCCTAGTCGTATCCGCCCCAAATGCACAGGATCACTCGCCGGGGCCGTTGAATACCTTGCGCCACGAGCGCCTGCCCGTCGAATCGGTACGGGCCAAAAGAAAATCTTGCTGCGGAGAGATCTTGACTCCGGGATCTCCCGTCCAGCAGGTCATGGCGAAGCCGCCACCCTCGAGCAACAGTGCTCGGGTAAAGGAGTCTTCTCCGCTGCAGTGCGCGACATTTTCAATTAATTCCACTCTCTCGAGCCCACTCGCCGCGCGCTCGTCCCGTACCTTGATCAGTACGGTGTCGACATCTCGATACTCCGCGAAGGCGGTTTCGTTCGGCTCGCCGCCATTGGCGATGCATCCGGGAAACGGCCCGTATCGCAATCTTTGAGTCCGGGATCTCGTGCCTGCTCGCCGACGGCCGCAAAGCCATCGTCGGTTTCGATGACATCGCGAAAGATGCCGAATTGGCAGCGCGACCCGCCGTCGTAGACCCGCTGCCACAGCAGTTCACCCCGGCTGTTCATTCGAAAAAGCGCGGGGTTCTGCTGCCGGGAGAAGTACTCTCCGCACACATAGCGGCCGCACTCTCTCTCGACGAAGCCGGCCGCGATATAGCCCCCATCGCGTAACTGACGAATACTGAGAATCCAATCCAAAGCCGCCGACGATCCGGGTCGACCTGTCAGCGTTGAGCCGAGACTCCACTCCCACTGCTTCGCCGGAGCCTTGCCGGGCAAGTCGCCGGCAGTCGCCGACCCGGCGGAAATCCCTGCAACGCAGAGGAGAACGATCGCGTGAAGCCGTATTCCCAGTCTCATGAATCGTCTCGCTAGCGCTCGAATCCCTTCGATTCGAACACGTTCGGAAGTCGCCGAATACGACGACTTCGCCCCATCACGTTCATCCCCACCACAGACCCCGCGAAACGTTGCATCGGGAGCCGCGCTGCCCAAGTCGCAATTCCGACAGCGGGCAAATAGACTCCGAAACGCAACGACCCGCAACCGACGAACCCGAACTCGTGCATGAAACTCTTCATGAATCATCCTGGCTCGGCCGAAAGGAGCACTTCCATGTTCTCTTGTTTCGCATCATCCGTTCGACCGCCCCGAGGGATCATGGCGACCTTGCTCATCTTGGCGACGATCCCGGCCGCTAGCGCGAACGAACGGACGGCCTCGACTCTCGACTTCGACGAGCGCTTCACTGGTCGGTCGCTGCGGTGGGACTACTTTCATTCCGGCACGGCCGGCGAGGAACGTTTTTCGCTCGACCGTTTTCGCCTCGAAGGCGCTTGGCCCGGAAGTCGTCATCGCTTGATCGACGATACGAATCTGGGCAAGTACCTTTTCGAAATGCGCGACGCCGAATCGGGCTCGCTGCTCTACTCTCGCGGATTCGCGAGCATTTTCGGTGAATGGAAGACGACCGGCGAGGCCGGCAAGGGTCGCTGGAGAACGTTCCATGAGAGTCAACGCATGCCGGAACCCAAGGTCCCGGTCCGCCTGCTCTTGCTCGAACGGAATGCCGAGGGACACTTCCGAAAGATTCATGAGGAATCGCTCGACCCGGCGAGTCGCTTCGTCGACCGCTCGGCGCTGCCGCGGGTCGGATCCGTTCGTGAAATCTTCGTTCATGGACCGAGCGCAGCCAAGGTCGACCTCCTGGTGATCGGCGACGGCTACTCCGCGGGCGATCGATACAAGTTCCACCGGGACGTGCGACGTCTTACCAGCGCACTATTCGAAACCGAGCCGTTTCGGCGCCGCAAGAACGATTTCAACCTGAGGATGATCTTCGTTCCATCCTACGACTCGGGGATCTCCGACCCTCGGCGTGGCGAGTGGAAATCGACCGCGCTCGGCCTGAGTTTCAACGCCTTCGATTCGGACCGCTACGTGTTGACGTACGAAAACGCCGATCTTCGAGAGATCGCTGCGCAAGCGTCCTACGACACGTTGATGGTCATCTTCAACAACCGGAAGTACGGCGGCGGCGGAATCTTCAACCTTTGGGCGACGTCATCCGCTGACACGGAACCCGCGGCTTACGTCTTCATCCACGAATTCGGACACTCCTTTGCCGGCTTGGCCGATGAGTACTACAGCTCTCAAGTGGCCTATGAAGACTTTACCCCGAAAGGCAGCGAGCCCTGGGAACCCAACATCACCGCTTTGCTCGAACCCGACGAACTCAAGTGGAAAGACCTCGTCGCGGAAAACACGCCGCTGCCGACGCCGTGGGATCAGGCCGCTTTCGACGAGATCTCCCGGCGCTATCAGCAAGAGCGCAAGAAGATCGCTGCGAGCGGTTCCGATGAAGAGATGGAAGCTCTTTTTCGCAAGGTCAAAGCCGTGACGGCGCCCCTGCTCGACAAAGAGACCTATGCCGAGACCATCGGGGCCTTCGAAGGAGCCGGCTACCAAGCCAAGGGCCTCTATCGACCCGCCGTGGATTGCATCATGTTCACCCGCAACCCTACGCACTTTTGTCCCGTTTGTTCGGCTGCCATCGAAAAAGTCATCGACCTTTACACGCGATAGCCCGCCTCGTGAATTCTTGGAAGGGAGGATGCTCAGCGACGTTGCCACAGGTTTCTAAGAACGAGCAAACTCATCCCCGGGTTCTCCACCATGCGACGACGCAGATAGGCTGTGGCGTCTTCCCAGCCGACCGCAAAGGGAACGTATCGCCGAAATCCGACGGTGACGCCGAAACGTCCTTCGGCTAATCCCCGCAGGAAATCGAAGCGCGGTACGCCGAGCAGCATCTGAATCTCGCAGCGGTCGGGAGCGGCCGGAGCCACCTCTCTCAAGAAGGTCGCCAGCGTCGCCTCATCATGCGTGGCGAATTCGACGAAAATTCCTCGCTCGAGCAGTCGCGCCGCATAGTCCACCATGCGGCGCTTCATCTCGACCTTGGAGGTGATGGCGATCTCCGCCGGCTCGGGATAGATCCCGATCACCAGTCGCACGCGCATGCCGGCAGGCAGTCGCTCGAGATCGTCCCGCGTCCGCTGCAGACGCGTCTGCACGACGGTTCCCACATCGAAGCCCTGCTCGAAGAGATCACAGCTCAGGTCCAATGTGAAGTCCGTCCAGTTCCGGTCCTCCATGTCGATCGTCAACGGCACCGCGAATTCCCGAGCGTGGCGGACGATCTCCACCAGCGGACGGCGCGCGTCATCGCGCGATCCCGCGGTAAAGGCGGATGGCTTGAGCGAGACCGAGGCACGCGTTGCCGCCTCTCCGATTCCCGGCTGTGCCGGAATCCGCTCGATCAGCTCCTTGTAGATATCGACGTTCCTCGTCACCTGCTCCGCGGTGGTGACGTCTTCACCCAAGAGGTCGAGAGTCGCCAAAGAACCGTTTTGCCGGAACCTGTCCGCCGCCACCTCGAGAGCGCTCTCGATCGAATCGCCGGCGACATAGGGACGCGCAAAGTAGCGTACGAGCGGGCCTGGAATCAAATCGACCCATGTGGAGCGGAGCGACACCGATTCACCTCGTGCTAGGAGCAGAACACCTAGAGAACGAAACGCCTAGGAAAACTCGCGACCCATTCCCTTCGACTCGGCGAGAACGACTCGGCGAGAGGAAGGCCTCGCAGAATATACTGCAGCCCCGGTGCCGCAAACCCTTCCCGTTTGGAGTATCATGAGCGCATGATCATCGACGTCATCATGCGCTGGCTGCACATCTTCTCCGTCATCGCGGCAGTCGGCGGACTTCTTTTCCTACGGCTGGTTCTGATTCCGGCGGCCAAGACCTCGCTCTCGGAAGAACAACACGGATTGCTCTTCGAAGCCGTCATCCGGCGCTGGCGCGTGATCGTGATGCTCTCCATCACCTTGCTGGTCATCAGCGGTTTCTACAATTTCTTCTCGAGCGGGCTTCCGAAGGGAGCTGAGGTACCGCTCTACCATCCTCTGTTCGGGATCAAGTTCCTGCTGGCGCTGACGGTCTTCTTTCTGGCAAGCGCACTCCTCGGAAGATCCGAGATTTTCGCTCCCTTTCGTGCGAATCCGGGCAAGTGGATATCCCTCAACATCCTGCTGGCGGCGCTCGTCGTCATGATTTCCGGGATTCTCAGAAACCTGGGCTAGCCTGCGCGGTAGAAAACCCGCGGCCTCGCACCGTGCTCATTCGCCCTTGCGCTGAAGATAAGTGCGCATTCTCTCGAGCGTGATCTCGCTGACATGGTGCTCGATCCCCTCGGCATCGAAGAGAGCCGTTTCCGTGGGTACGCCGAGTCGTCGCAGAAAATCGTAGACGATCCGATGGCGCGCGAGCGAGGCCTCCGCCATTTCGTGACCGGCCAAGGTCAGCAACACGCCCCGGTCGCTAGAGCGCTCGATCAAGCCGTCGCGCTCGAGGCGGCCGAGCGTGCGCAACACCGTCACGTGCGACACCCCGAAGCGACGAGCTAGATCCATCGGCCGTACGGGCTTGCTCCGGCCACCCATCTCGAGCAACAGCTCGGTATAGTCTTCCGCGGTCTCCACCGCGTGGTCAGCCCGAACGCGGCGAAACCTCCTCGATTCACGTTCCGCTCCGCTCATCGCTCCTCCCCGTTCTTCCGGGCGCTGCCCCGGCGGGGTTCCCGGCCGGGATGCGGTCGACGGCACCGGCTGGAATACGGTTGACTATATTGTAGCCATGGCTACAATACCGCTGCAACCGAAGCCCCCACTTTCGTCGCGACGATCGCGAGGATCGAACGTTCATGGGCGGCAACCGCCCATCGGGAATCTAGTGGATGCGCCATAGCCCCATCCGCACTTCCAGTACTCGAAGGTCGGCGCTCGTCGGCCTGCTCATCGCGAGCATCGTCTTGCCCGCCTGCCGAGACCAAGACGGACACGCCGGGATTTCTCCAAACGATCAGCTCGAAATCGTCGCCACCACCGGCATCGTCGCTGACTTGGTTCGCCAAATCGCCGGCACCCACGCGAACGTCACTGCATTGATGGCGCCCGGAGTCGACCCGCACCTTTACAAGGCCAGCGAGGGCGATGTCCGTAAGCTCGCCCGAGCCGACGTGATCTTCTACAACGGCCTCTACCTCGAAGGCCGCATGGGAAGCGTTCTCAC
>JALUUK010000744.1 GCA_027021395.1 Acidobacteriota bacterium | reverse complement strand
CCGCTTCATCTCGGTGGTCGCATTCTGGGCGGTTCTCATCCTATTTCTCATCGGCTTTCGCCGCCCCGGCGGAGTGTTGGTCGCCGGGGTACCGCTGGTCGTCGGCATCATCTGGACGCTCGGTTTCGCGTCGGTCACCGTCGGTCGTTTGTCGGTATTCACTGCGCCGGTGATCTCGATCCTCTGCGGCTTGGCGATCGATTTCACGATTCACCTCTACAACCGCTATCTCGAGGAAGTTCACGCCGGTCGCGACATGGCACGCGCCTTCGCCGCGGCGCACGGGGGGACCGGATTGAGCATCATCGCCGCCGCGGCGACGACGGCGTGGGCCTTTCTCGCCGCCGGTTTCTCTCGCTTTGAAGGGCTGCGGGAACTCGGCGTGATCTGCGCCGGTGGCATGGTTCTTTCCTTGTTGGCCTGTCTCTGGCTGGTTCCGGCGATGACTTCGGTTTCGGCGCGGATCTGGCCGGGACGGGATCGGCCGAGGGGTTTGGCCGGCTTCGGCTTGGGGCCATTGCTCACCGCAGTGATCGCTAGACCGAAGACCGTGGTCGGCATCGTCGTCGTGGCCTTGGCACTGCTCATGATTCCCGCCTCGCGCGTGGCGCTCGACGAGGACTTTCGGCGTTTTCGGCCGACCCACGCCGCAAGCATTCAACTGCAAGGAGAACTCGCCGCTGCAGCAGGAACCCTGCTCGAGACGGTTCTCGTGCTCGTTCCCGGGGAGAGCGACGGCGAGGTCTTGGAAAACGCACAGGTCCTCGAATCTGCACTGCTCGAATTCGTCAGCGAGGATCCGGACAACGGTTTCTTCTCTGCGGTTTGGAGCCCAAGTCGTGTGCTTCCTCCTCCCTCCCAGCAGCGGGCGATCTTGGAAAAGCTGAAGACTGCTCGTTCGACTTCGGCTCTCGATCCCGATCATAGCGCGCAGGTTCTGCGTCGAGCCATGGTCGAGCGGAACTTCGCGATCGACGAAAGGGCCGAGCGAGCCATCGAGCGCGTTCGGTCCGTCTTGTCCCGAACCGAGCCTCTGACCGTCGCGGACGCACGGAAAGGCCTGTTTCGCCCACTGATGGAACATCTGATCATCGAAGAACGTGATGGTCGTCCGCTCGGAGTGATCACCTGCTACGTTCGGCCGGGCGTGAAGACGGGGCCCTTGGTGAACCGGGTTCGAAGCGCTCTCGATGCCACGGGAACAGCTTACGAGATCGTGGGCTCACGGGTTCTTTCACAGGAAGTGAAGAAGCTGGTGCTTCGCGATGGATGGATCTCCGTTCTCATCGCCTCCGTCGGTGTGATCGTGATCCTCGGAGTGACCTTCCGCTCTGCGCTTCTGGTTTTTCTCACCTTCATTCCACTGATCGTCGGCGTGCTCGCCGCCGTCGGATGGATGGCGCTCCTCGGTGTGGATTTCAACCTCGTCAGCATCTCCATGGTGCCGTTGATACTCGGCATCGGAATCGACAACGGGATTCACGTGGTGCATCGCTTCACGTCGCACTCGCGGGAGAACTTGGTCGATGTCTTCGAGCACACCGGCCGCGGAGTCGTGATGACTTCGCTGACGACGATGGTCGGTTTCGGAGCGATGATCTTCGCGGACTACCCCGGCCTCGTCTCCTCGGGGATCCTGGCCATTCTTGGTGTCGGCTTCACCCTCATCACCGCCGTGTCTCTGCTGCCGGCGCTCTTGCGGCTGATTCACGTACGCAAAGACACGATTTAGGCGCGAAGCGGCGAAGTCGGGGGATGCGCGAAAAGGCTCAATGGGATCGTGAGATTGGAGCGAATGCCCCACGTGCGATGACCAAGATGGGGGTGGAGCGCGCGAAACACGTTGGCATAGAGTTTGCTTTTCCTTCCTCGAACCAGCAGGCCATGGGGCCTGCGATGGAGATGAGAGCATGAGAACCAGCCTTTTCGTCTTGTCGGCCCTGATTGTCCTTGGACTTGCCGCGCCGACCGTCACGGTTTCGATCGCATCGGAAGAGATCGATCCGGCGGTCGTCAAGGCGCTCTACAACAAGAAGTGTTCGCTATGCCATGGGAAGGACGGAATTCCCAAGAAGCGCGGCGGAGATTCCGCGAGCTTCCAGGATTCCGCCTGGCAAGCGGAGACCAGCATCGAAGACATCGTCGCCGCCATCAACCAGGGGCGAGGCGAGGGCAAGTACAAGATGAAGCCACTGAAAGGGAAACTGACGGAGGCGGAGATTCGAGCCATTGCGGAATTCGTCAAGGGGCTCGAGAAAAAGTAAGTGCGGGTCTGCGCTCGCCGGACGTTTCATAGGAGGGAATATGAATTGGAAGTTTGTGATCGCGCTTCTTGGTGTCGTACTGATGGGGTTGGCCTTGGTGGGGGATTCCTATTCAGGGGATTCTTCGCCGACGGCCGTTGCATCGAAGGGTGAGTCTCCCCTCGAGCGAGTCGAACATCCGGAGGTCGAAGTCGGTACGGCGAACCAGTGTCAGGAGTGTCATGCCGACACGGACGAAGATATCGTTGCCGAGTGGTTCGCCGGCAAGCACGGGAAGCTCAATGTCATGTGCTTCGTCTGCCACGGTTCCACGGGTGACGACTTCGTCGTCACGCCGACCATGAATCGCTGCGTGGGATGTCATGCGGACAAGGTGGAAACCATGGAACTGCCATTTGCATCCGGGAAGGATTGCTTCAGCTGCCATCCGAGTCACGCACTCTCGAGTCACGCTCTGTGGAGCGAGAAAGGATGGTTGAAATGAGCATCTCACGTCGAAAGTTCCTGATGACCAGTGCGGCGGCTTCGGCCCTGCTGACTCTCGGAAAGGCGCCGGATGCCGTTGCAAGGACCGTCGGTGACTCCATCAAATGGACCAAGGGGGTTTGTCGCTACTGCGGAACCGGCTGCGGAGTCTACAAGGGAGTCCAGGACGGCAAACTCGTCGCTGTCAAGGGCGATCCGAAGAACCACAACCAGGGTTTTCTCTGCCTGAAAGGATTCTTGCTGCCGCAGATCCTTTACGATTCTAGGCGGTTGACGACCCCGCAAATTCGCAAGAACGGAAAACTCGTCGATGCGACGTGGGACGAGGCTCTCGATCTCGTCGCCAAGAAGTTTACGAGCTCCGTCAAGAAGCACGGTCCTGATTCGGTGGCATTCTACGGTTCGGGACAGGGCTATACCGAAGAGTCCTACGCTGCAAACAAGCTCTTTAGAGCCGGTTTTGCGACCAACAATATCGAGGGCAATCCCAGGCTGTGCATGGCTTCGGCCGTCGGCGGCTACGTCACCACCTTCGGCAAAGACGAGCCGATGGGCTGCTATGAGGACATCGACAAAGCGGATGTCTTCTTTCTCGTCGGCTCGAATACGGCGGAATGTCATCCCATCATCTTTCAGCGGATCGCCCGTCGGAAAGAACATGCTCCCGATACCAAGGTTGTCGTCTTCGATCCCCGCAAGACGCCGACGACGCGCATCGCGGATCTGCACATACCGTTCACGCCGGGCACCGATCTCGCCATTCTCAACGCCATCGCCCACTTGATCGTCAAGTGGGATCTCGTCGACAAGAACTTCATCAAGAAGCAATTGACGGTAGGTGAGGGCAAGGAAGCCGGCAAGCAGTGGCAGCACTATGTCGATTTCCTCGCAACGTATACGCCCGAGTATGCAGAGAGTGTCTCGGGATGCCCGAAAGAGAAGATCATCCAGGCGGCGAAGTGGTTTTCCGAAAAAGGGAAGGCGTCCATGTCACTTTGGACGATGGGGCTCAACCAGCGCATTCGCGGCGTCTGGCTGAACAATCTCTGCCACAACCTGCATCTGATCACCGGGAAGATCGGCAAGCCGGGGAGCACGCCGTTTTCGCTGACCGGCCAGCCCAATGCTTGCGGCGGAGTGCGCGATCAGGGCGGCCTTTCGCATCTTCTCCCCTACGGTAAGCTCTCCGGCAAGCCCGAACACCGGGCGGCGATGGAAAAACTCTGGGGGCTAAAGCCGGGCACTCTTCCCTCTCGACCGGGAAAGCACGCCATCGCGATGTTCCAAGCGCTCGAGAAGAAAGAGATCAAGTGCATGTACATCATGTGCACCAATCCCGGGCAGACGCTTCCGAACGCAAATCGCTACCGCAAAGCGATCGCTGCGGATGATGTCTTCGTGGTCTGTGCCGACATCTATCCCACACGCACGACAGAATTGGCGGACGTGGTTCTTCCCGCGGCAGTATGGGGTGAGAAGGAGGGCGTCTACGGCTGTTCGGAAAGGCGCTATCAACTCGATTCCAAAGTCGTCGACAGTCCCGGCTTGGCGCGTCCCGACTTCGATATCCTGCTCGATCTAGGCAAACGATGCGGTTTTGGAGATCTGCTTCCGTGGAAGAACCCGGCCGAAGCGTGGGATGAAATCCGAAGGATCGCCAAAGATACGCCCTATGCGTTCTGGGGTATGACACGCGAACGCTTGCGCAAGGAATCGGGCATTCTTTGGCCCTGTCCGAGCGAGGATCATCCCGGGACCAAACGGCGCTACGTGGCGGGCGAGGATCCTCTCGTGCCGGCGGACTGGCCCGAACGCATCATGTTCTACGGGAAGCCGAACAAGCGTGCCGTGGTGTGGTGTCGCCCCCAGGCTGCTCCGGAGGAAGTTCCCGACGGCGACTACCCCTACTTCTTTACGACCGGGCGTGTGATCGAACACTGGCATTCCGGAACGATGACCATGAAGTGCAGGGAACTCAAAGAGTCGAAAGGAATCGCCGAACTCGAGATTCACCCTGAAGATGCCAAGGCGCTGAAGATTCGGACGGGCCAAGCGGTTCGTGTGATCTCACGTCGCGGCAACGCCGTTTTTCCGGCTCGTGTGACCGATACGTCGCCTCGC
The DNA here is from genome assembly GCA_027021395.1 of Acidobacteriota bacterium. Classification (GTDB taxonomy): domain Bacteria; phylum Acidobacteriota; class Polarisedimenticolia; order J045; family J045; genus JALUUK01. Next base: position 1,722 of record JALUUK010000744.1, on the reverse strand, counting down.
GGCATGTTCTTCGTTCACATGCACGACGAGGATCGGCTCTGCAACAAGATCACCATCGATGCGTACGATCCCGGCTCGAAGCAGCCCGAGTTCAAGATCTGTGCGGTCAAAGTGGAAAAAGCATGAATCAGCAAAATGGAAACCCCGGGCCCATCGCGTGGCCCGGGGATGTCCCCGCCGACCTTCCCCTGATCGTCGGCTTGGTCATCGAGGCGGTTCCCGGAAAGATGGCTCATCTTTCCGTGGAACTTGCCGCCATCGAGGATTTCGAGATCGTCGGTAGTGACGGAGATCACCGCCTCGCCGGCGTGTGGTGCGCTCAAAGCGGGAAAGTGCTTGAAGAGACTCTCGAGAGAATGCTCGAAGAACGCGATGACATCATTGGAATCTACCCCACCTTCGTAGGGATCGATCAAGACGAGGAAAGCGAGGCGCTCGAGTGCAAGGCCAAAGAGTCGGCCGAGGCTCGGGTGGAATGCTGCTGCGATTCCTCGAGGAAAGAGAATCTCGACGCGAGATGACGACTCGTCGAGGTGTGTTGGCCTGGTTTTGCGGTGGATGTCTCCGACCGCCGGGTGCCGTGGCCGAACGCGACTTCGTCAGTCTTTGCATCAAATGCGGGCGGTGCGTGGCGAGCTGTCCCTACCACGCGATTGCGCCCGCGGGCTGGGGGCACGGCCTTGCTGCGGGAACTCCGGTGATCGATCCGGAGAAGATCCCCTGTTATCTCTGCATGGCATGCACCAAGGTGTGTCCGACGGGAGCGCTGCGCCCGGTTCGCGATGAAGACGTGGCGATGGGCACTGCGCGCATCGATACGGATCTCTGCTATGCCTATCAACGCATCTTGTGCCGAGCATGCGTGGATATCTGTCCGTTTCAAGGGGAGGCCATTCGCCAAAATCTCATGCTCGAGCCGCTGATCGATCGGAAATCTTGCGTGGGTTGCGGTCTGTGCGTTCCCGCCTGTCCGGCTGCTCCAAAGGCGATCCGGGTCGAGGCCCGGACGAGGGGTTCCGCCGCCATGCTCGGGGTGGAAAGGACGTGAAGACGGGCGGGCGTCGGGGTGCTTGGGCGCGCCGTCGGCGTTTCGTTCAGTGGAGCGTCGTGCTGGCCATGGTCTTGCTGCCGGTGAGCTATCGATTCGATCAGCGCGTGGTCTTCGGTACGTTCTCGTCGCTGGCGGTCGGGCCGTTTTCACTGATCGATCCTGCCACCGGAGTTGCGACGGCATTGGCTTTCCGAGCTGCGCCCCTTGCTCTACTCGGAGGCATGGCGCTGCCCCTGCTTGCCGCCTTCATTCTCGGGCCGGTCTTTTGTTCGTGGGTCTGTCCATGGGGCTTGTTCTCAGAGATGCTCGCGCGCGTCAGAAAAAGCCCTCACCGCCCGCCGGGCGGCGGGCGGTGGAAGCCCTCGCTGCGCTTTGGCGTTCTTGCCGGAGTTCTTCTCGCGTCATGGGCTCTGCGCGTGCCTCTCGTAGCGCTATTCTCTGCGCCCGGCGCCGCATCGTCTCTGCCCTTGGAGTGGATTTTTCTTGGGGGCATCGGCTCGGGAACGTTGATCGTGCTCGGATCGCTGCTCTTCGCGGAGATCGTTTTGCCGCGACGCGTTTGGTGTCGCCTGCTTTGCCCCGTAGGGTCTGTGCTCGCGCTCTTGCGCATGCCGCGCACTCTCACCGTTCGCGCATCCGTCGGCCGTTGCGCGGGCGGCTCTTGTGAGATC
>JALUUK010000743.1 GCA_027021395.1 Acidobacteriota bacterium | reverse complement strand
TCGGTCTCGACTCTTTGGATGAGCTGATCTCGCTGACCGTACCGCAGGCGATCGTTACGAAGACGGCGCCCCGTCTGCCCGAGGCGATGACCGAGCGTCAGGTGCTCGAGCATTTGCGAAAGATGGCTGGAAAAAACGAAGTGTGGCGCTCTTTCATCGGCCTCGGCTATCACGATTGCGTCACGCCGCCCGCGATCCAGCGGAATCTTCTCGAAAATCCCGGCTGGTATACCGCCTACACAGCCTACCAGCCCGAGATCTCCCAAGGACGACTCGAGGCCCTTTTGAACTTCCAAACCATGATCAAAGACCTCACCGGCTTTGAGGTCGCCAATGCCTCGCTGCTCGATGAGGGCACGGCCGCCGCCGAGGCCATGACCCTTTGCTTGAGGATTCTCGGCCGCAAAGCCCCCGGGCGGAAATTCGTCGTTTCGAAGTCCTGTCACCCTCAAACGATCGCCGTCGTCAGCGCGCGTGCGCTCCCTCTGGACATCGAGGTCGTCGTAGCCGACCACGAGAACCTGACGGGCCACGCCGGCGCATTCGGCGTGCTGCTGCAGTACCCGGCGACCGACGGGCGCATCCACGACTATGAAGAGATATGCCGAGAGCTTCACGCCGCCGGAGCATTGGTCGTCATCGCTGCGGATCCGCTGGCACTGACGATGTTGAGGCCGCCCGGCGAATTCGGAGCGGACGTCGCCGTCGGATCGACGCAGCGATTCGGTGTGCCGCTCGGCTTTGGCGGCCCCCATGCCGCTTACCTGGCAACAGGGGAAGCCCATCAGCGGCAGATCCCCGGCCGCATCGTCGGCCTTTCCAAGGACGCGCAAGGCCGGCCGGCACTTCGACTCGCACTGCAAACGAGAGAACAGCACATCCGACGCGGCAAGGCAACGAGCAATATCTGCACCGCCCAAGTGCTGCTCGCGGTCATTGCTGCAACCTATGCCGTCTACCATGGCCCACAGGGCCTTCTGCGCATCGCGCGGCGTATTCACCGATTGACCCAAGTTCTCGCCCTGCTTCTCGGCCGCCTAGGACATCGCGTTCACGACGGGCCCTTCTTCGACACGCTGCGTGTCACGCCTTTGCCGGAGAAGTCGACGAAGATCGCCGACCGCCTTGCGACCCGGCGCATCAATCTCAGATCCTACGACGACGGTGACTTCGGCATCGCCTTCGGACAGACGACGTCCCGGCGCGACATCATCGATCTCTTCGAAGCGTTTGGAGGAAGCCCCGGTGAAATCGATCGCGAAGAGATCGATCGCATCGCCTCGGAACTAGCGGAGGACATCCCCGCACCACTGCGCAGAACCTCGACCTTCCTTCAGAACCAAGTCTTCCACCGTTATCGCTCCGAGACCGAATTGATGCGCTATCTGCATCGACTCGCCGGTCGGGATCTGTCGCTGAACACTTCGATGATTCCGCTCGGCTCATGCACGATGAAGCTCAACGCCGCAACGGAGATGTCGCCCATCACGTGGCCGGGGTTCTCGTCTCTTCATCCCTTCGCGCCGCTAGAGCAATGCCGCGGCTACGAAGAACTCTTTGATGATCTCGAACGCTGGCTTTCCGAACTGACGGGCTTCCACCGCACATCATTGATGCCCAATGCCGGAGCCCAGGGAGAATATGCGGGGCTTCAAGTCATCCGTGCGTACCACGAAAACCGCGGCGACGCCGGGCGCAATGTTTGCCTGATTCCGCGCTCAGCTCACGGCACCAATCCGGCGAGTGCAGTCATGGCCGGGATGAAGGTCGTCGTCGTCGGATGCGACGAAAGCGGAAACATCGACCTTGCGGATCTCGAAGCCAAAGCAGAGCAGCACAGCGAGCACCTCGCGGCTCTGATGGTGACCTACCCCTCGACCCATGGCGTTTTCGAAGAAGAGATTCGAGACATCTGCCGACTCGTTCATCGCAAGGGAGGACAGGTCTACCTCGACGGCGCGAATATGAACGCCATGCTCGGAATCTGCCGTCCCGGCGATTTCGGGGCGGATGTCTGTCACCTGAATCTGCACAAGACCTTCGCCATTCCACATGGCGGCGGCGGACCGGGTATGGGTCCCATCGCCACCGCCGAGCATCTTTCCGATTTCCTTCCTCGTCATCCCTTCGCCGATGTCGGCGGTTCTCAGGGAATCGGACCAGTGTCGTCGGCTCCGTGGGGCAGTCCGGGAATCCTGCCGATTTCCTACGCATTCATTGCATTGATGGGCCTTGCCGGTCTCAAACGCGCAACGATGATCGCGATTCTCAATGCCAACTACATCGCTCATCGACTCGGATCGGCTTACGAAGTTCTTTACAAGGGCAAGAACGGCTTCGTCGCTCATGAGTGCATTCTCGACGTACGACCGTTCAAGCAAAGCGCCGGGATCGAAGTCGATGATTTCGCCAAGCGGCTGATGGATTTCGGATTCCATGCTCCGACGATGTCTTGGCCGGTGGCCGGCACCCTCATGGTCGAACCGACCGAAAGCGAATCCCGGGAAGAGATCGATCGATTCTGTGATGCGATGCTCATCATCCGAGAGGAGATTCGCAAGATCGAAGACGGCAGGTGGAGCCGGGAAGATCACCCGCTTCGGCATGCCCCGCACACCAGCCAAGCCCTGCTCACAGACTCTTGGAATCATGCCTATTCGCGCGAAGAGGCCGCCTTCCCCGCGGAGTGGGTGCGCGATAGGAAATTCTGGCCGGCCGTCGGCCGCGTCGACAATGTCTGGGGCGATCGCCATCTCATCTGCTCGTGCCCTGACGTCGACAGCTATTCATGAGTCCTTCGAGAGAAGGCCGCCGGCCTTTGGTGGCGATTCATCGCGCGATTCTCGACGAGCCGGGATGGCTTTGTGCGTGGGGCGTCTTCACGCCGGTCTTCGAAGAATACGCCGCACACAGGCAGCGCTGGAGCCTCGAAGCCGATCCTCTAGGGTTGACGATGATGCGCCAAGCGCTTGCGGGCGCCTGCCTGCAACTCGCTTTTCGCCCCCCCGAAGAATCCATAGGATGGACCCTGAACTTTGCCGCGCCGCCGACGAATATCTTCGTCGCGGGCGACTCGCATTCGCATGAAATCGTCGGGAGAATCTTCACCGAGAATGTCGAGACCAGCGCCGGATCGCGACTCTTCGTACAGACCCAGCGCCCCGAACACCCTACTACGCAAAGCATCATCCCCTTCCAAGGATGGGACGTGCTCGATGTCTTCGAAGAGTACCATCGACACTCCGAGCAGGTGCTCGCTCGTTTCTTCGAATGGGACGAAGACCGCTTTGCCGTCGTCAAAGCGCTTCCCGGCGCCGACCTTCAAGCTCTTGCCGATCTCGCCCGGGAAGAGGCTGAAGATCGCATCTCGCATGCCGAACCCTCGCTCGACAAACGGGAATTCGCTTTCCGTTGCCACTGCGATGCCCTCAGAATACTCGACTTGCTACGTGGAATCTTCGCCAAGAACCCCGACGACCTTTTCCACGGCCAAGCGACGGTACAGACCCAGTGCCCGCGCTGCGGGGCGCTTTGGGAAGTGGAGCGCCGAGACTTCGACAGCCTCGGCGAAAACAACTGATGCGCTGCGGCATTTTCCCATCGGCATGGCTGATCGGCCTTTGCGTCGGCTGCGCCCCGGATCCCTCTTCGCCCCCATCGAGCATCCCAAGCGACGACGCACCGCGACTTCCGATGATCGTGCTCACGCTCGACACGACTCGAGCCGACCATCTCGGCTTCTATGGCTATCCCCGCTCGGTGACTCCGAACCTCGACCGTATTGCGGAGGAGTCCGTGATCTTCGATCGCTGCATCACGCCCATGGCCACGACTCTTCCGGCTCATACCTCACTCTTTACCGGAACCTACCCTCTCGAGCACGGCGTGCTAGCCAATATCAAGCACGGGGGACGTCCTTTTCCGGTCGGTGCCGGCCTCGACTCCGTTGCCGAAGTTGCCGATAGAGCCGGCTACCGAACCGGAGCGGTCGTATCCGCCGCACCTCTGAAGAAGAACACCAATATCTCCGCCGGGTTCGCCTTCTTTGACGAACCGGAAGGTCGCGAACGAAACGCGTCGGCCACGATGGATATCGCGCTCGAATGGCTCGAAATAAACCACAGCACTCCCTTTTTCCTCTGGGTCCACTTCTTCGACCCCCACTATCCCCTCACCCCGCCACCGCAGACGGCAGGCACCTTCTCTGGAAACGACGATCTCTCAGAGTATTTCGAGCGCCGGGGCTTCCCCCCTCAATGCCTCCATCGCAACGGAGAAGTCATCGACACCTTGGAGTCGATCAATCTCTATGACGAAGAAATACTCTTCGTCGATGGGGCGATCGGCCGACTGCGTGAACGACTCGAGGCATGGGATCTGTGGGAACGAACGATCCTCATCGTCGTCGGAGATCACGGAGAAGGGCTCTGCCAACATGGTCAGCGAGATCATGGCTACGTTCACCATGAACAGCTTCGCATTCCGCTTCTGATCAAGTTTCCAGGCAAGGAGCCTCGCAGGATCCAGGAGGTGACCTCCATCGTCGACGTTTTCCCCATCGTTTTCGAGTGGATGGGTGATGAGCGCTGGCGAGGCTTTCTCGAGCAAAGCGATGGACGAAGTCGCCCCAACGATAGAAACGGATCGCGCTATGTTTTCTCCCAGAGAACCGAGAGGAAGCGCGACGATCTTCCACCGGTATCCTATGCACTGACTGGAGAACGCTGGAAGTTCATCTTTGAACCGAAGAAGCAGGGGCGCACCCGACTATTCGATCTCGAGGCCGATCCGCATGAGTTGAGGGATGTTCTCGATGCCAACGAGGAAGAGGCTGAACGCCTGACTCAGAAAATCTCTGCCCTGCTCGAACATTTTTCTGCTCGCCGGGCGGAGTTCTTCGAGAGCAACACCGCAGCGGATGATATGGAACCGGTCGACGAAGAACGCCTCGAACAACTCCGTTCCCTCGGATACGTAGACGCAGCGGCACCCGGCACATGATCACCGACCAAAACTCCCTCGCGACGAATCGCCTCGCAAGAAGCGCGACGCGGTCCGTCACCGTCTTCCTTCTTTGCACATTGTTCGTCTGGAACGGATCTCCGAGTGCCGCCGCAAACGAAACACGGAAGCGAAGCGGCGACGCTTCCGGCGCGCCCTTGGTCGTCCTACTGCTCCGGCACGCCGAGAAGGCCGGTACGCCGAAAGATGATCCACCCCTGACCGCCGCGGGACGGGATCGAGCAGATGCGTTGGCCCGCTTGCTTGCGGACGCCGGTGTGACACACCTCTATTCCTCGGAATATCGGCGGACACGCGAAACTCTACAGCCGCTCGCAAGTCGACTATCCCTAGACATTCGCACTCTTCCCGCCCGGCGAATCGAAGCGATCGTCGAAGCGATACAGGCTTTGCCTCCCGGATCGGTCGTCGTGCTCGCCGGGCATTCGAATACGCTTCCCTCGCTCTTGCGCTCCTTCGGCGTGACATCCGACGGCATCGGGCGCCTCGACGAACGCGGCTTCATACCGGATGATGTCTTCGATCGGCTCTACATACTGGCGTGGAGCGCTCACGACGGCGATGCAGGTCCGGCCGTCGTGCGGATCTCCTTGCCGGATCGTTGAACCCCGCGGCCTCGGCGCAGCGCGCACACCCGGAAGGCATACCGTTCGCCACGAAGCGATGCGTAGACCTCCGAGACTCGCACAGCTTTCAGCAATGAAGGAACCCAAAGCATCATGCAAAAGCGACACGAGTGGATTGAGTCACCTCAGTTGGAACGCCGGATTCACCTCTGGTGCTACGGATCCTACGGCTCGCCGGTTCTAGTATTCCCTTCTGCGGCCGGTATGGCGCATGAGTGGGAAATGCAGGGAATGATCGATGTGCTGGCCCCGATGCTGGACGCCGGCGAGATCAAGCTCTATTGCCCCGAATCGAACGTGGGCGAAACGTGGACCGCCAAGGGAGATGACCCACGTCGACGCATCGCCTTACACATGGCTTACGAGTGTTTCGTCGTCGACACGCTGGTTCCTTTGATTCGCGAGGATTGCCGCACCCTAGACATCCGCCTCGGAGTCACCGGCTGCAGTGTCGGTGCATTCTTCGCTGCCAATGCGGCCCTCAAGCACCCGGAGATCTTTCATTATGCGCTTTGCATGAGCGGCCTATACGATGCAAGCGACTTCACTGGGGGCTTCAGCAACGACGATCTCTACTTCAACAACCCCCTTGCCTATCCGGCCCACCTTGAAGGAGCGGCACTCGAGCGCGTACGCTCGAATACCCACCTCGCGCTGGTCTGCGGCCGGGGCGCATTCGAAGATGGAAACGTCGAACAGACCGAGGCCCTGGCACGGATCCTCTCCTCCAAGGGCATTTCGAACGAGTTGGACCTTTGGGGGCTCGACACGGATCACGGTTGGGATTCATGGAAGAAACAAGCCCAGTATCACCTTGGCAAGACCTTTGCGGGACGCGGATAATGGCGACGATGATGGACACCGGACCGCAGCTCCCTCTCGAGTCGATCGACCCCGCAACGGGGGAGGAATTCGCGTGCTACACGCCGTGGAGTCCCGATCGAATCGACGAGGCACTCGTCAACGCCCAGCGTGCCGGGGTCCGTTGGCGCCACAGCACGCTCGAGGAACGAAGCGCTCTTCTCCGGCGTGTCGCTGGTCGCCTTCGGGAGCAGTCGGCGG